>NZ_JAPJQF010000095.1:0-4420 GCF_030825285.1 Anaerotruncus massiliensis (ex Togo et al. 2026) | reverse complement strand
GCGCGGCTTTGCCGCGCACGCGCGCAAAGCGCGCGAACGCCTCTACGGGGCGTTGTTTTCCGCCGGCGGCTCCGGGGAGTCTGTCAATCCAGCCAGATAGTCAAGGCTCACGCCATAGTATTGCGCCAGCTGAATCATAAATGCAAATGGCGGTTCGCGTTCCCCCTGCTCATAACGAGCGTAAGTCGTCTTGTACATGTTCAGCTCGTCTGCCAGTTGCTGCTGTGTTTTGTCGCGGTCCTCGCGAAGATCATGTATCCGCAAATATTTTGCCATTTTTTCTCCTCCAAGCACGGTTTTCTGATTGCAATTATACACCGTTTGGTGTATAATTGGCTTTATGAACACCATATGGTGTTCATAAAGGAGGAAATGCTATGTCAGACACTTTAGAGGAGCTATATCTCGAGCGGTTATCCTTCATTGAGGAGCGCTGCCGCGACACACCGGAATATAACGCCGCATCGGACGAATACGACGCGGCGCGCGCGGCGCTCCGGCAAACGCTCAACAAACGCCAGCGGCGTTTGTTGCTGCGCGTCGAGGACGCGCAGGCCGCGCTGTGCGACTGCACGGCCGCGGCGGCGTTTGCCGGGGGCTGGCGGCTGCGGGCGAGGCTGGCGGCCTCCGCCGGGCTTTGACGGGACCCCGCCTCACGGGTCGCGGCGGGGTGGGGCGCGGGGCGGCCGGCCTGATCAAAGTTTTCGCAAGGCCTTTTTCAAAAGGCCGGCCCCTGCGGCTCGAAAGAGCCGCAAAAGGAAAGCCGGGGACTTTCGTCCCCGGCCTTCTTTTTCCGTTCTCCTCAGTTGCACTTGGAGTATCCGCAGCTGCGGCAGCTTACGCAGCCGCCCTCATGTTCGAGGGCGCTGCCGCACTCGGGGCAGAATTTCGCGTTGAGGGCCGCCGCGCCGGAGGCGGGCGCCTCGGTCCGGGCGGGTTCCGCCGCGGGCAGGCCGAGCTTCTGGTTCTCGATCATGTCGGCGGTCTTTTTGATGACGCGGGCGATCGCGTCGGGGCAGGAGGTGCACTTCATCCCCGCGTGGCGGATGGTGGAGGGGCAGCGGATGCCGCGGAGCTGGTCGAGGATCTCGTCAATCGAGACGCCTGAGCGCAGCGCGATGGACACCAGCCGCGCGGTCGCCTCCGACTGGGAGGGGCATCCGCCCGCCTTGCCGGTGGAGGTGAACACCTCGCAGATGCCATGCTCGTCATAGTTGACCGTGACGTACAGGTTGCCGCATCCGATCTTCATGCGTTCGGTCAGGCCGCAGGTGACCTCCGGGCGCGGACGGGGACGGATGTCCGTGCGCATGGCGGGCGGCGCTTCCGTCTCGCCCTCCTTCTTCACCGAACCGATGTTGAGCACCTGCTCGGCGCGGCTGCCGTCACGGTAGATCGTGACGCCCTTGCAGTCGAGCTCGTAGGCGAGCATGTAGACCTCTTCAACGTCCTCCATCGTCGCGCCGTGCGCGAAGTTGACCGTCTTGGAGACGGCGTTGTCGGTGTGCTTCTGGAACGCCGCCTGCATCTTGACATGGTAGAGAGGGCTCACGTCGTGGGAGCAGACGAATACGCGCTTGATGTCGTCGGGGATCTCGTCGATGTGCTGGAGGGTTCCCTCCGCGGCGATCTTTTTCATCAGCTCGTCGCTGTAGAGGCCGCGCGCCTCGAGGGTCTCCCGCAGCACGGGGTTCACCTCGATCATCTCGGTGCCGTCCATGACGTTGCGGATGAAGACGTAGGCGAACACCGGCTCCACGCCCGACGAGCAGCCCGCGATGATCGACAGGGTCCCGGTGGGCGCGATGGTGGTGATCGTGGCGTTGCGCAGCGGTTCCCCGGCGGCGAAGATGCTCTCCCCAAAGAGCGGGAAGGCGCCGCGTACCTTGGCAAGCCGCGCGGAGGCGCGGCGGCCCGTCTCGGTGATGAACTTCATGACCTCGCCCGCGAGGGCGACCGCTTCCTCGGAATTGTAGGACATGCCGAGATAGGCGAGCATGTCCGACCAGCCCATCACGCCAAGCCCGATTTTGCGGGTCTGTTTGGTGGTGAAATCGATCTCCTCGAGCGGATATTTGTTCACGTCGATGACGTTGTCGAGGAAGTGCACCGCGTCCTCGACCGTCCGCTCGAGTTTTTTATAATCGATCCGCCAGCCGTTCTTGTCCTTGGCGAGCATGGTGACAAGGTTGATCGACCCGAGGTTGCACGACTCATAGGGCAGCAGCGGCTGTTCGCCGCAGGGATTGGTGCTCTCGATCTCCCCCTGCGAAGGGACGACGTTGTCCCGGTTGAGCCGGTCGAGGAAGATGATGCCCGGCTCGCCGTTGCGCCACGCGCTCTCGACGATCTTGTGGAACACCTCGCGCGCCTCCAGCTCGCCGACCGCCTGCTTGCTCTTGGGGTCGACCAGCTCATAGGCGTCGCCGTTCTGCACCGCCTGCATAAACGCCTCGGTGATCCCCACCGAAATGTTGAAGTTGGTGATGTCCGCGTTGTTCTTCTTGCAGTCGATGAAATCGAGGATATCCGGATGATCCACCCGCAGGATGCCCATGTTCGCGCCCCGCCGGGTGCCCCCCTGCTTGACCGCCTCGGTGGCCATGTTGAAGACCCGCATAAAGCTGACCGGCCCGCTCGCCACGCCGCCGGTGCTGCGCACCGTCGCGCCCGAGGCGCGCAGGCGGGAGAAGGAAAAGCCGGTCCCGCCGCCCGACTTGTGGATCAGCGCCGCCTGTTTGATCGCCTCGAAGATCTCCTCCATCGAGTCGCCCACCGGCAGCACGAAGCAGGCGGAAAGCTGTCCGAGCTCCTTGCCCGCGTTCATCAGCGTCGGGGAGTTGGGGAGGAACTCCAAATTGGTCATCAGCTCGTAAAACCGGTCGGACAGCTTTTTGACGTCCGCCTTGTCGTCGTAGGCGGCGTCCGCGGCCGCGATCGCGTCCGCCACGCGGCGGAACATCTGCTCGACCGTCTCAATATTCTTTCCGTTTTCATCCTTTTTCAGGTACCGCTTTTCCAATACGGTAATCGCATTCTTGCCGATTTTCATATTGTCCCTTCCTCTGCCACAAGATAGTCGCCTTATATAGAATATCTGACACAAGATATTGTATCATATACTCTTTTACTCCGCAATACCCAAAAGAGGCGCGCCCGCACTTTTTTGCGGACGCGCCCCTGGCCCGATATGGATTTAAAGTCCCGCGGCCGGCGCGGCAAGGCCGCCCACCATGAGCAGCGCGAAGATCAGCCCTGCCATCAGCAGCCCCGCGGCCGACAGGGCAATCCCCGTGATCGGAAGCCCGCTGCCCTCGTCGGGCGCGGCGTATTTCCGCGTGACGACCCCGAGGAAAATCCCCGCGACCCCCAGCACGAGGGCGGCCATCAGGTCGCCCATCAGCGAACTGAGCAGCGCCGCGATGCCGAAAAAGAGCGCCCCGGAAGCGTTTGTCCGGTTTGGATGGAACTGGTTCATCTCTGTTTCCTCCCCTTAGTGAATGATCAGCGCCAGGAGCACCAGAAAGATCGATAAAATGGGCAGCACGACCCAAAGCAGCCGCTGCGCCGATAAAAACAGCTCGCTCGGCTCCGCGCCGACGCACCACCACATGTGCCGCAGATCAAAAAAGAGGCGCGGCCACCGCCGGTCCACCGCCCAGAGAGCCGCGATCAGGACCGCCGAAAAGAGGAGGTCGCCGTTGCCCCGCACCGCGTCTCCGCTGCCGGAGGCCAGCTGCGCCATGTCGTAATAGGAGGGCTCCCGCCCGGCAAAGGGGTTTTTCCCGTCGTGGGAGACGAAGGCGTCCACGTCGAGCACCGGCTCCCCCTGCTCGTTATAGAGAAAGAGGCCGTCCGGGTGGTAGGTTCCCCGGAACCGTTCCACCCCGCCGCTGCTGATCACGATCTGCCGCTCGGCATAGCGGTCCTCCGCCCCGGCAAAACGCACGAGGTAGTCCCGCTCAGGGTTTCCGGGCAGCGCGTAAATCAGCCGATAGGTGTTCGATTCCACCGCTTCGACGTCGATGCGCACCCTCCCCCAGTGATTTTTTCCGCTGTAGGTCCACGCGGAGGCGGAATAGGGGGACGCTTTCCGCCGCAGGAAGGTGTCGTAGAGGTCTGCGCCCCGCTGAAAAAAGATAAGCAGATAGCAAAGCGTCAGCAGCCCCGCAAGCAGGGCGCCCGCAATCCGCACCGGCCTCCGGTGCGCTTCATAAAAACGCCTCAGCCGCTCCATATCCGCGCCCCCTTTCCCCTCTATAGTGTATTACAAATCGGGGATTCCTGCAAGAAGCCCCGTCTGGCCGCTGGAAAAAGGGAACTCAGGAAACAAAAAAGCAACGCCCGAAGGACGTTGCTTTTTGTGGAGCTGGCATAGACCTATCTTCCCGGGAAGTCACCCTCCAAGTATTGTCGGCAC
>NZ_JAPJQF010000094.1:0-4586 GCF_030825285.1 Anaerotruncus massiliensis (ex Togo et al. 2026) | reverse complement strand
CCCCGGAAGCACTTCCGGTACGGTTCCGGAGACTTGCCGGCAGAGGCATTGCGCCCGCGGCGCGGCAGCTGGCGGGATGCTGTACACCCGTCCGCTCATCCGTGAAGAGGGCGCCGCAGGGGCGCAGCCCCTCGTGCCCTTCTTTGGTTCCTTTCTTGGGCAAGCAAGAAAGGAACTCGCTGTCGGTCGACTACCGACAACCTCCGCCGCTCGATGAGCGGATAATCTAAGCCTGCCGTCGGTCGACTACCGACAAACTGCGCCGTTCGATGAGCGGCAAATCTAAAACCGCCGTCGGCCGGCCGCCGACAACCTCCGCCGCTCACCGAGCGGCAAATCTAAGCCCCTCCGCAAATAAAACCCGGCGGCGCCGCATACACATGTACTAATTTGACAGGAGAGGTGTGCGGATATGAAGAAAAGGCTCGCGGCGGTTCTACTGAGCGTTTTGATATGCGTCCCGCTGTCGGCGGGGGTTTATGCGGAGGATTTACCGGACATGACCGCGCTTGAGACAGCGGCGCAGGTGGATAATTCCCTGCCGGCGAAATCGGCGATCCTGATCGAGCAGGAGAGCGGGCGGGTGCTCTTTGAGAAGAACGCGGATGAGGTGCTGCCTCCCGCGTCGATCACCAAGGTGATGACGCTGCTGCTCGTCATGGAGGCGCTCGACGAGGGGCGCATCTCAATCGACGACATGGTGACCTGCTCGGAACACGCCGAATCGATGGGCGGAAGCCAGATCTGGTTCAAGGCAGGGGAACAGATGACGGTCGACGACCTTTTGAAGGCGACCGCGATTTCGAGCGCCAACGACGCGTCGGTGGCACTGGCGGAGATGATCGCGGGCAGCGAGGAGGCGTTCGTCGGCCTGATGAACGAGCGCGCCCAGCAGCTTGAGATGACCAATACCCACTTCGTCAACGCGACCGGGCTGGACGCGGAGGGGCATGTGACGACGGCGCGCGATATCGCGACGATGAGCCGGGAGCTGCTCAGGCATCCAAAGATCACCGAGTATTCGAGCGTGTGGATGTCGGAGCTGCGGGACGGCCAGACCCAGCTGGTCAACACGAACAAGCTCGTGCGGTTCTATGACGGCTGCACCGGGCTGAAAACGGGCACGACGAACGGCGCGGGCAGCTGCCTGTCGGCGAGCGCGACCCGCAAGGGGATGTCGCTCGTCGCGGTGACGCTCGGGAGCCCGACCTCGGCGGAGCGGTTCTCCGCCGCACGGGGACTGCTCGATTACGGTTTCGCCAACTACACCCGCGTCGAGCTGCCGCCGCTCGAGGGGCTGGACGCGGTGCCCGTGCGCCACGGCGTGGCGCAGGAGGTCTCGGTGCTGTCCGAAACGCCGGGCGCGGTGATCGTCAAGGCCTCCGACAAGGATGCGATCGAACAGCAGGCAGAGCTGCTCGAGGATGTGGAGGCCCCGGTCGAGGCGGGGCAGATGCTCGGGAAGGTGACGGTCCGGGTGGGGGAGAGCGTCCTCTGCGAATACAACCTCGTCGCGGCGGAGGGCGTGGAACGGATGACCTTCGGCAACGCGCTCAAGGAACTGCTCTGCCGGCTGGTCGCAATGTAACGGGGTTTGACCGCCCGCGGCCGACATGGATTATTTTTGGAATTTTCATAAACCCGGCTTGAAATGGACCGTCAAATAGGGTACAATATGTGTAACAAAGAAGGATTCTGCACGACGTCGAATTGTGCGATTTGTACAATATCCAAGCGGAAAGGAAGACCTGAGATGGCAATGAAGTTGAACACCAGGTATCTCAAAAGTTTTGTGAATGAACATGAGCTCAAAGCGATCGAACCGCAGGTGCTGGCCGCGCACCGGACTTTGACGGAAAAATCCGGTTTGGGCAACGATTACCTCGGCTGGACCACCCTGCCGAAGGATTACGACCAGGAGGAGTTCTCCCGCATCAAGGCGGCGGCCGGAAAGATCCAGTCGGATACCGATCTGCTGCTCGTCATCGGCATCGGCGGCTCCTACCTCGGCGCGCGCGCCGCGCTCGAGCTGCTGCGCTCTCCCTATTACAACAACCTGAAAAAGGATACCCCCGACATTTACTTCGTCGGCAACAGCATCAGCCCCGATTATCTCAACACGGTGCTGGCTCTCTGCGAGGGCAGGCGCGTGTCGGTCAACATCATCTCCAAGTCCGGCACCACCACCGAGCCCGCGCTCGCGTTCCGGGTCTTCCGCGAGCTGCTTGAGCAGCGGTACGGAAAGGAGGAGGCCAGAGGCCGCATCTACGCCACCACCGACAAGGCGCGCGGCACCCTCAAGGAGCTCTCCGACCGCGAGGGCTACGAGACCTTCGTCATCCCCGACGACGTGGGCGGGCGCTATTCGGTGCTGACCGCCGTGGGCCTGCTGCCGATGGCGGTCGCGGGCATCGATATCGACGCGGTGATGGGCGGCGCGGCCGCCGCGATGGACGATCTGGCCATCGGCGACCTGTGCAAAAACGACTGCTACAAGTACGCGGCCTACCGCAACATCCTCTATCGCAAGGGCAAGCAGATCGAACTTCTCGTCAGCTACGAGCCGGCGTTCACGATGATGAACGAGTGGTTCAAGCAGCTCTTCGGCGAGAGCGAGGGCAAGGACCAGAAGGGGCTCTTCCCGGCGTCGGTCGTCTTTTCCACCGACCTGCATTCGATGGGACAGTTTATCCAGGAAGGCAGCCGCTGCATGTTTGAAACGGTCGTGGACATCCAAAACTCCACAAAGGACTTCTTTGTCAAGGACGACCCGGAAAACCTCGACGGACTCAACTTCCTTTCCAACCAGAACATGTCGGTCGTCAACCACAAGGCGATGCAGGGGACCATCCTCGCGCACACCGAGGGCGGTGTGCCGAACATGGTGCTTGAGGTCCCCGAAATCAACGAGCATGAGTTCGGCTACATGGTCTATTTCTTCGAGAAGGCGTGCGCCATCAGCGGATACCTGCTGGCGGTGAACCCCTTCAACCAGCCGGGCGTCGAGAGCTACAAGAAAAACATGTTCGCGCTGCTCGGCAAGCCGGGCTATGAGGATCAGCGCGCGGAGCTCGAGGCGAAGCTGGGCTAACAGGACGTTTGGAAACCAAATTTCATATATTGGAGGAATTTCACATGATAAAGCTTATCGTAGGAAACAAAGGCTCCGGAAAAACCAAGCGGCTCATCGGCATGGTCAACGAAGCGGTGACGACTTCCAAGGGCAATGTGGTCTGCGTGGAAAAGGGCAATACCCTGACCTTTGACATCAGCCACCAGGCGCGCCTCATCGACATCGACGACTACGCCGTCAGCGGCTTCGACGCGTTCTATGGATTCTTCTGCGGCCTCTTCGCGGGCAACTACGACATCACGGAAGTGTTTGTCGATGCGACCTTCAAGGTCGGCGGCAAGGACTTTCAGGCGTTCGCCGTCATGGTCGATAAACTCGTAAAGCTGCTGGATCAGAATGGCGCCACGATGACCTTTACCGTCTCCTGCGACAAGACCGATCTGCCCGAGCGCATCCACCAATATATCATCTGATTCCGGCTTAGCCGGCGCCTTGCGGGAAGGAGGCAGCCGCATTCCTTCCCCGGCTCCCACATTTATCATGCGTACCAAACGGCCGCCTTTTTGGGCGGCCGTTTGTCACAGGAAGCCTGAAAACCATGTCTGAACGGAAAGGATGGCGGAGAGATGAAGAAGTGTTTGGCATTGCTGCTCTGTACGGTTCTGGTGCTTTCCCTTGGGGGATTCACCGCCAAGGAGACGGCCGCCGCGGGAAACCCGGCGAAAATCTACCGGGAGGCGCTGGATAAAAGCCTTCAGGGAGACGCCGTGCAGGTCAACACGGCAATCGACACCGCCATGAAGGCGGGCGGCCTCACGATCAGCCTGCGCACCAACGCGACGATCCAGATGAAGGGGGAAGGGGACAGGACGCAGTTTTCGATCGTCATCTCGACGGCGCTGCCCGACGGAGAGGAGAAGCTTGGCTTCTATTATAAGGGCGGATACCTCTATTTGGACGGCGGCCCCGGCGCCAAGTTGAAAGTGCGCGCGCCGATGGAGGCGGCGGGCATGATCGTCAATGAATTCTGCACGCCGACGGCTCCCACCGATGCGCTGAAGAACGCGACCGTCAAGCAGGTGGACGGAAACACCGTGATCACCTATAAGGTCGGCGCGACCGAATTGCAGGCCGCGGCGGGCGACGTGCTGGCGGCGCTCCGGGATGCGCTGCGCGAGGAGGGTCTTACCAATGTCAAGCCCCTGGCGATCACCGGGAGCGTGACGATCGATAAGGACGGCAGGATCGCCGCCGACAGGGCCCAGGTCAAATTCTCAGCGGTGGTCGAGGGCCAGACCGCCGTCTGCACCTCGACGATGACCTCCACATACCCCGCGGTGGGCGAGGACTTTGCCGTGCAGTTCCCGGCGGACCTCGCCAGCTACCAGGAGATGAGCGATCTCCCGGCAGCATAAATCAGGATCTGAAAGCGGCCGCCCGCAGGGCGGCCGCTTTTTGGGTTTGCCGCGCTGCGCCCGGCGGGGCTTTAGATGCGCTCCTCGCCTGCGGCGAG
>NZ_JAPJQF010000022.1:0-41284 GCF_030825285.1 Anaerotruncus massiliensis (ex Togo et al. 2026) | reverse complement strand
GGGGCGGCGGGCCCCTTCTCCGCGGCTTCGGGGGCGGCGGGCCCAACGGGTCCCACCGGTTCCACGGGCTCCACAGGCTCCACGCGGCCCACCGGGCCGCAGGCCCAGAGCGGCCAGGGCGCGCAGTTCGTCTACGCGGCGGCGACCGTTGCGAACGTACTCTGCGACAACCTGACGCAGACGCAGATCAACCTGCTGGCGAACTTCCTGTCGGTGGTGACCACCTGCGTCTACGCCATCCTGACGGTGGAGAACCCGACCGACGTGCTCGAAGCGTGACGAAAGTTGCACTTTTCCGCGATGCTTGCTATAATGTGTGCATTGGCTTTGCCGACGCACACATTCTTTTTTGGATTCTTTCCAAATCATGTGCAGTAAATTGCAGCTTTCCCTTCACTATATCAGTGAACCGTTTGCAAGAAAATGGTGGTAAATGAAGATGGTTGTTGACGTTACGGCGGTGCGTGAGGCCCGCCTCGGAGACAAGGATAGTTTCGCAAGGGTTTATCAGCAGATCGCTGATGACCTTTATCGTGTTGCGCTCTATTCGCTGGGCAACGCCCATGACGCGCAGGACGTGGTAAGCGAAACCTTCATCGAGGCGTTCAAGGGCATCAAGAACCTGCGGGACGACAACAGCTTCCGGCCATGGATCATGCGGATCCTTTCGATCCGCTGCAAGCGGAAGATCGGGCAGTATATTTCGGGGCGCAACGAGCTGGATATCGACGATTTCCTCGACCTCACCGAGGAAGGGGAGGGCGTGGAGGAGCACTCCACCCAAAAGCTCGCGCTCGTATCCGCGCTGGAAACCCTCACGCCGCAGGAGCGCCAGATCATCGCGCTGGCGGTGGTGCAGGGCTACACGGTGCGCGAGACTGCCGAGATCCTGGGGGCGCCGCAGGGCACCGTGAGCTCCAAGCTGCACCGGACGCTCAAAAAACTGCGCGCCCAGCTGGAAAAATAACCCGAAAGGAGTGAATGTGCGTGAAGCCCGACAGACAGGAAGAGTTGCAGGAATCGTTGGATTTTCTGCGCGGCAGGTTCGAGGAACTGAATCGTGACATCAAGCTGCCACATTCACTCGACGCGGAGGTGCTGCGCGCGCGGCTGGAGGAGATCGAGGAGGTCCCGGAGGAGAGATCCGGGAAGGTCATCCGGTGGCGCGCGATCGCGAGCGTCGCGGCCTGCTTTGTGGTGGTGCTCGGCGCGGTATGGTTTTTGAATTCAGGCGCGGCGAAATCCGCCGACCTGCTTGACGGCCCCGCTTTGGCGGAGGCGGAAACGGCGGAGATGCCGGAGACGGCGGCCGATATGGCCGCGGCCCCGGCGGACGCGCCGGCTGAGGCGGCCATGCCGATGCTGGCGTCCGCGGCTTCCGGCGGCGCGGAAGCGGCCTATTACGCGGCGGACTACACCGAGGTCCGCGACACGATCTACCGGCTGGCAGGGGACCGGATGCTCAAGGGCAGCTTCAGCGGAGACCTGTACCTTGCGGACGGGGCGGCACCGGAGGCGGGCGCGGTGGAAGACGCGGCCCCCGCCGCGGATGCCGGCGGGATGATCCGCAGCGCGCCCGCCGCGTTCTCCGGCACCAACGTGCAGGAGGCGGGGGTCGACGAGGCGGACATCGTCAAGACGGACGGGAAATACCTCTACAGCTACGTCTATCAGAATACGACGAGCCAATCCCCGGCGATTTTCATCGCGGATGCGCAGGAGATGACCCTGACCGCGACGATCGAGGTCGATCCCGCGATCGATGAATTCTATCTCGACGGCGACAGGCTGGTCACCGTCGGTTACAGCGCGGACGAACTCCCGGCACCGAAACAGACGGTGGTCGAGGCGACGGACGACAGCCTTGTCGACAGGTCCGCCGCATCGGGCGACGCGGCTTCATGGAACGGCGGGAGCTGGGACGGCGGAGTGGAGATGACGGTCTACGACATTTCCGACCCGGCCGAACCGCAGGAGGTGCGCACCTTCCGGCAGGACGGCAATTACGTCTCCTCCCGCCTGATGGACGGGACCCTCTATCTCGTCAGCCGGAAATATGTCTACGCGGACCTCACCGATAAGCGCACCCCTTTGAGCGACATCGTACCGGTCTGCTTCGAGAGCGGCGCCGCCGAACCCCGGCTTCTGCCCGCGGACAAGATCGCGATCGCGCCGGATTGCAGCTCCGCAGATTACGCGGTGGTTTCCGCCGTCAATGTGCGGACGGGGAAATCGGACACCCGCGCGGTGCTCGGCGGGGGAGACGGCGTCTACATGTCGACCGACAACCTCTATGTCTATTATGACTCCTGGCGCGGGTCCGTCTCCGATTCGGAGAGCTACCGCCGCACCGGGATCGTCAAGTTCTCCGCCGGCGGCAAGCTGGACCTCATGGGGACCGCGTGGATCGACGGATACGTCGACGGGCAGTTCGCGTTCAGCGAGTTCGACGGCAACCTGCGGGTGGCCGCCACGGCGGAATATCCCGTGAAGGGCGTAAGCAACAACCTCTATGTGCTCGACAGCGGTATGCGGCAGATCGGCCGCCTCGAGGGGCTCGCGCCGGGCGAGCGCATCTATTCGGTACGCTACCTCGGCGAGATGGCCTACGTCGTGACCTTCCGGGAGACCGACCCGCTCTTCGCGATCGACCTTTCGGACCCGCGCGCGCCCAAGGTGCTCGGGCAGCTCAAGATCCCCGGATTTTCGGAGTACCTGCACCCGCTGGACGACGGGCTCCTGCTCGGCATCGGGCAGAGCGTCGACGAGCGCGGCACGGCGAACGGCGTCAAGCTCTCGATGTTCGACGTCTCCGACCCGCTCAACCCGAAGGAACTCTACGTCTACAACTTCGGGGGCGAGGGCGTCTGGGCGGAGGCGCTGTCCAACCACAAGGCCGTCCTCTTTGACGAGGAACGCTCCCTCTTTGGGTTTGCGGTGGATACGGGCTTCGGACGGATCGTCAGCCGCTACTACGTGTTCAGCTACGGGAAGGACGCGGACGGCTTTACCCTCAAGGCGAAGATCAGCCACGACGATTTCGGACCCAACGCATTTTCCGGGGTGAACCGGGGACTCTACATCGGGAACACCCTCTATACCTTCTCGCCCGACTGGATCGTGAGCTACGACCTCGACAGCTTTACGCGCAAGGAAATCCTGCGGCTTAAATAACATCCCAAAACGGCCGCCGCCGGCGGCTGTTTTTGGGTTTCCGCCGGGGTAAGCTCCGGCCGCGCGGGAACGATGAGAAAGAGACGGCAGGGGAACGGCGGACGCCGTTCCCCTGCCTTTGGGAGGACCGTGAAATGCGGATTCTGGTGGACGCCGACGCCTGCCCGGTCAAGGATCAGATCGTGCGGCTTGCGAAAAAGCGGGGGATCGCCGTCGTCATGGTGATCGACAATACCCATGTCCTGAGCGACGGCTACAGCACCGTGATCACGGTGGATAAGGCGCGCGACAGCGCGGACATCAAGCTCGCGAACCTCATGGAGCGCGGGGACGTCGTCGTGACGCAGGATTTCGGCGTGGCGGCGATGGCGCTGGGCAAGGGCGCGCGCGCCCTCAACCAGAACGGGATGGTGTACGATTCGGGCAATATGGACCGGCTGCTCTTTGAACGGCACCTGGGGCAGAAGGTGCGCCGGGCGGGGGGCAGGACGGGCACGATCAAAAAGCGCACGGCCGCGGACGACGAAGCGTTTTCCCACGCGCTGGAGACCCTGCTGGACGAATAGAGTCAAAAGACGCCCGCGAGACGCGGGCGTCTTTTATTTCCCGGGAATCCTGCCGTGGGCCGCTTTTAGACGCTGCGCACCATCCGTTCGTAGGTGCCGCGTTCCTCGATCGTTTCCCTGGAGGCGGCGACCGCGCCGTTGGCGACCGGCGCGCCCTTTTGCAGGGCTTCGAAGTCGGAGCGTTTGATGAGGTAGCCGGTCACGCGGATCACGTCGCTCTCCGACTCGTAGGTGGAGATATACTGCATGCCGACCCGGAAGGCCCCCTTGAAGACGTCGAGCACGGCGGCGGGGTTTTGGAGCGCGGTCCGGTCGAAGGGGAAGATGTCGCCGATCCCCGACGGGAAGAAGCGGTGGAACATCCCCGCCTGCCGCAGGTGGTCGTAGAGGGGGATTTCGCTGCCGATCGCGAGGCGCACGCCGGGGGTGACGCCGTTGTCGCCGACGGCGCCGACCTGCGCGTGCAGCAGGAAGCGGTGCCCGTTGATCTCGCAGTATTTGCTCTGGAAAGCGTTCACCTGCCGTTCGATCGCCTCGACGATCCGCAGGCCGAGCCGGTTGGCCTCCTCGTCCGGACCGTAGCGGCCCGGCCTGCCGCAGAGGTCCATCAGGGTGTTGACGCACTCGTTCATGCCGACCAGCCCGAACAGCCCGACGAAGCGTTCCCGCTCCAGGAACCCCTCCTTGACAAGAAAATTCGTCCGGAAGAAGGGGATCTCCTCGGCGATAAAGCGGATTTTCGCCTCCATGAACCGGCAGGCGGCGTCCACCGCCTCGGGCAGGCGCACGGAAAAGAATTCGTCGAGGCTGCGGCACCGTTCGGCGATCCGGCAGAGCCGCATGCGCGAGAGGGAGTAGGCCCCGCCGCCGACATAGAGGCCGTTGTAGCAGCTTGCGATCCCATACCGTTCCCCGATGCGGGAACGGTAATAGGGGTCATGGGCGAACGCGGGGTTCGCGCACTTCAGCGCGCTGGAGACGCATTTGACCGCGAATTCGTCGGGCGTGACCGCGGGGTCGTAGAGCAGCGTGAGATTGGGGACGGCGTTTTGCAGCTCGGGAAGCAGCTCGACGACCAGCTCCCCCGTGACGGTGGCTTCGGGGCCGATGTTAGCGTGGCAGAAGCTGTCGCTCACCGTCCGGTCGAGCGCCGTCAAAAAGAGGCGCAGCATGCCGCGCGCCTCATCGCGCGGGACCTCCCGGACGAACGGCTCGAGCATCCGGTCGATCCGTCCGATGTATACGGGATAATGGGTCACCGACGGGACATGGGAATAGAAGATCATCAGCGAGGCGAGCGCCTCCGCCAGCGTCCCGGGCGGCGGGAGGCGGAGGAACGCGCAGCCCCGCTCCATAAACCGTTCGTAGTCGGGGAGGATGTAGCGGGGGCAGAGGGGGGCGTGCCCGTCGTTGTGGTCGCAGAGAATCTCCTCCTCCACGAGCCGCTGGAAGTTGTCCGGCACGCCCGCCGGGTAGCCGCAGAGGTTTTCCGCGAACTCCGCCAGGGAAAAAACCGTCTGCATGTGCGTCTTGGTGGGGTCCTTGATGATCTCCAGGACCTGCCGCTGGATCGATTCCATTGGATCGCCGCCTTTCCGGTGATTGTTCTGTTTCCATCATAGGCCGGCGGTCCGGCAAAGAAAATGACAATTGACATCTTATCAAAAGTGTTTTATGCTGGTGACGGAAAGGGGGATATCCAATGGAATTCGCGGAGGGCCTCACGGAGCTCATGGATGCCGCCGCACGCGGGGAAGCGGGCCCCGAGCTGCTGTCCCGCTGCTGCGGGCCGGGACTGCGCGCGCGCAGGGTCAAAAGAGGGGAGCGGATCCTCCACGCGGGGTTCCCCATCCGCTCCGTCCGGATCATGCTGTCGGGGCGGTGCCACGTCCTCACGATCTCCCGCGACGGCCGCAGCTTCATTGCCTACGTCAACGAGGGCTTTCAGATTTACGGCCTCACCGAGCTGCTCTGCGGCGGAGAGGCCTTCAGCGCGTCGATCACCGCGGAGGAGGACTGCCTCTTTGCCGAGGCGGACGCGCGGCGCTTCTGCACGCTGCTTGAAAACGGCGGCGGTTTTTCCGGCGTGGTGCTGCGCTACCTCGCGTCCCTTGTGGAGCGGGCGATGCAGACCAGCGTCCGCCGCCGGTTCGCGGGCGGATACGAGGCGGTGCTCCTCTACCTCCACGAGCGGGTCCGGCAGGAGACGCCGCCGGTATCCGTCCGGATCAACCGGCGCGTCCTCTCCGAGCTGCTGGGGTTGAACCTGCGCACCCTCTACCGCTATTTCGACCGGCTGGAGGCGGAGGGCTACGCCGTACGGGAGCACGGCAGGCTGGCGCTGGACGGGCGCGCGCTCGGGAAGCTGGAAGCGGCGGCCCGGGAGATCTATGAACGCATGTGACGGAAAAGCGCGGCCCCGGAACCGGGGCCGCGCTTTTGTATGGGAGAATGGGGATCAGCCGAGAAGCTGGGCTTCGAGGCGGTCCCAGTTGAGGGAGATCATCGAGGGAGCGATCACGCCGCGCTCGGTGATGAGCCCGGTGATCTGGTGCGAGGGGGTCAGGTCGAAGAACTGGTTGATGACCTCGATCCCTTCCATGCTGTCGAAATCGCCGGGGGAGACGATCTCCGCGGGGGTGCGGCGCTCGAGCACGATCGGGTGCCCCTGCGCGGTGCGGCGGTCGAGCTTATAGATTTCGCTGGCGATGTAGACCGGCTTCTTGCAGGAGAGCGCGAGCTGGGAGATCAGCGCGGTGCCCATCTTGTTGGCGACCGAACCGTCCCATGCGATGGTGTCCGCCCCCATGATGATGAGGTCGCAGGCGGGCATGAACTCCCAGATGGAGGCGTCGGTGACATAGGTGACGGGGACATGCAGCTCCTGGAGGATCTTTGCCGCGACACGGGATTCACGCAGGGGCCGGGACTCGGTGCAGATCAGGCTGAACCGTTTCCCCTGCTTGGCGGCCGCGGTAAAGACGCTCATCAGGGCGCTCGAATAGCTGTGCATCATGACCGTGCAGCCGTCCTGGATCAGGTTGGCCCCGTTCTCCCCGAGGTGGTCGACGGCGCTGAGGGAATATTGAATGATCCGCTGGCAGAGCGCCGCGATCTCGCCGGTGATGGTGGAAATCTCCGTGCCGGCGGGGAAGGAGTCGAGCTTTTTATAGACGAGGGACTTGGAGTTATAGATGGTGGCCATCGTGGGCTTGAGGCTGAGCAGCTCGCCCGAAATATAGTCGAACCGTTCCCTGAGCGCGGCCACGTCCGCGAATTCCTCCTGGGTGCAGGCGAGGCGGTAGGCCCATGCGGCGGCGCGCCCGAACGGGCTGCCGCCCTTGACGTTCATATTGCGCACCTCGTCGATGACGTGCTGTGCCGATTGGAATTGGATGTCCTGTAACATGGTGATCGCTCCTTTATTAATATGGTATCTTATTGAATCCGGCCGATGAAAAAGCAGGGGATGTCCAGTTCCGCGGCGAGCGCCGCGCCCGATTCCTCCGGCAGGCTGACCAGCACGGCGGTGCAGGAGCCGGCGGAGGTCTTAAGGTCGACGGGAGGCTGCTCGACGGGCAGGAACCGCCGGCCGACACATTCCGCGAGCTGGCCCGCCTCATACAGGACGCCCTTCGAGCCGACGGGGAGGATCTCGTGGACGAAATCCAGCTCCCGCAGCTTCGCCACGGTGGAGATTTTGGCGACGGTGCCGTCGCGTTCGCTGTAATGCTCGATGATCCCGCTCTGCGGGACGCCGGCGCAGTAGACCGCGTCGCCCGGACGGGTGCGGCCGAGCCGGAGGGCGGCGTCGCTCACGAGCCCGACGACGGTGACGCCGATGCCCGTCTGGAGGGTGCGCATGTTGTCCTCGGTGCTGCCGGTGAACTGGATGCTGTCCAGCAGCCCGCAGCGGTCCAGCTCCTCCTGCATGGCGGAGATGATCTTCCGTCCGCTCGGCTCCATCTCCACGCAGAGGTTGTCCGCAATGACGATGGGGGTGGCGCCGGTGGCGAGCACCTCCATGGTGGGGACCTTCAGCGCGCTGACCGCGGTCTCGTCATAGGTGTTGCGGTGGGTGTCGTTCGGCTTTTCCCCGTTGGAGGCGTTGGAATCGCAGGCGACGACAAGGCTCACTTCCCCCAGCAGCCGGAGGATGGAGAGGTCCCGGTATTTGCGGATCCGGGAGGAAAAGCTGTGCCTGCGGGTCATCTCCAATAGCTCTTCATATTCATTCCAGATGGTCTCGGGCGTGAAAGCATCCATAAGGAATCCCTCTTTTCCAGACTTGATGGATTCACTATAACACAAGATGATATAGTTGTATAGATGTTTTTACAATTTTTACGATTTGCACAGATTTCACCCGGAAATTTCTCCATGGGGGCTGGGCGTTTTGCATAAAGCGCCGCAATCCAGCATGAAATGCGAGAAAACGCGGGCATTTGATGGGGGAAAGAGGCTCATTCTGCATAATAAAATTGAAAATTGAAAAAGAAAACTATTGACAATTACGGAGAGCGCATGCTACCCTTATGCCATAAACATATAGACAACTAAATCTATAAAACACTAAATCTTTCCACTGAACAACCAGGCGGTTGCACCGAAGGAGGTTATCGGATGGCTCCTGTCGTAAGGATGGAATCCATTACAAAACGCTTTGGGGCGCTCGTGGCGAACGACCGGATCGACTTTTCGCTGGAGGCCGGCGAGACGCACGCCCTCGTCGGGGAAAACGGCGCGGGCAAGACGACGCTGATGCGGATCCTTTACGGACAGTACGCGCCGGACGCGGGCAAGATCCTGATCAACGGGGAACCCTGTTCCTATCACGTCTCGGGCGCGCTTAAGCACGGGATCGGCATGGTGCACCAGAACTTCATGCAGATCGACCATATGAGCATCACCGAGAACATCATCCTCGGCCACGCGCCCACCCGGGCGGACTTCATCGATTACCGGGCGGCCAAGGAGAAGATCCGCGGGCTGCTCGCGCGCTTCGGCATGCAGAAGATCTCCCCCGACACGCCGATCGGGAACCTCTGCGTGGGGGAGCGCCAGAAGATCGAGATCATCAAGGCGCTCTATCTGGGCGCGCGGGTGCTCATCCTCGACGAGCCGACGGCGGTGCTGACGCCGCAGGAGTCGGACGAGCTCTTCAGCGTCATCGACGAGCTCAAAAAGGACGGCACCTCCATCGTCTTCATCTCCCACAAGCTGCGGGAGGTCATCCGGGTGGCGGACCGTATCACCGTCATGCGCAAGGGGCGGGTCGTGGCGCATTTCAAGCGCGGGGAGGCCTCCGAGACCGACGTGGCGCGCGCGATGATCGGCAAGCAGGACGTCCAGCTGATCCAGAACAGCGAGCGGGGCGAGGTGGGCGAGCCGGTTTGCGTCTGCAAGAACCTCTGGTATATCGACGGAAGCGGCATCCCGCGCATCCGGGACCTCACCTTTGCGGTGCGCCGCGGGGAAATCCTCGGCGTGGGCGGCGTGGAAGGGAACGGGCAGACGGAACTCATCAACCTGCTGATCGGGATGTTCCGCCTCTCGGGCGGCAGCATCCTGCTGGACGGCGAGGACGTCACCCGCCTGCCGATCCGCCAGCGGCGGGCCAAGGGGGTCGGCTATATCTCGGAGGACCGGATGACGACGGGGCTGGCGCTGCAGGCGAACGCGGACGAGAATCTCATCTGCGGGGTCGCGGGACAGCCGCCCTTCAGCAGGCGCGGGATTCTGCGCGGCAGGGCGATCGCGGAAAACACGGCGGAGATGGTCCGCAAGTTCGACATCCGCGGCCTCACGCAGGACAAGCCCGTCCGGTCCCTCTCGGGCGGCAATATGCAGAAGATCGTACTGGCGCGGGAGATCAGCCGGAACCCCAAGCTGCTGATCGCGGCGCAGCCGACCCGCGGGCTCGACATCGGCGCGATCAACTTCGTGCGGGAGCATCTGCTCGAACAGAAGCGGCGCGGGACGGCGATCCTGCTCGTCTCCGCCGACCTCGAGGAGCTGATGAGCCTGAGCGACCGCATGATTATCCTCTACGAGGGGCGCTGCTCGGGCGAGGTGACCGACATCCCCTCGGCGACCGAGGCGGAGATCGGGCTGATGATGGGCGGTATTACAAGCTCGGAAAGGGAGGCGAACTGAGATGGGAGAGAATGTCATGGAACGGAAGCTCCCGGAGGTTTCCTTGAAGAAGCTGCTGGGCGGCCTGTCCCCGGTGGTTGCGGTGCTGATCGCGTTCGCAGTCGCGGGGCTGGTCGTGCTGGCTTCGGGCGGCAACCCGCTCGAGGCGTACCGGGCGCTGGCCAAGGGCGCGCTGGGAAGCTGGGTCGGCGTCAAGAACACCATCCGTTACACCCTGCCGATCATCCTGCTGGCCTTTTCCTTTTCGATCTGCAACCGCTGCGGCTATTTCAACATCGGCCAGGAGGGCCAGATGTATTTCGCGGCGCTGGGCATCGCCTTCGTGCCGCAGGTCATCCCCAACGCGCCGCTCTGGGTGCAGGCCGTCGTCATGGTGGCGGCCGGGGCGCTCTTCGGAGGACTCATCTCGCTGCTGCCGGCGGTGTTCAAATTTCTGTTCGGGGTCAACGAGGTGGTCATCGCCATCCTGATGAACTATATCATCCTGCTGCTGACCGACTATCTGCTCAACAACGGGCCGATCGCAAAGGCGGACACCACCGTGCCGATGTCGGTGAACCTCGCGCCCTCCCTCAACACGACCCTGATCCTGGTCGCGGTCGTCGCCATCATCATCGCCTACGCGCTCTGCATCCGGGGGACCGTCCCGGGCTATGAGCTGCGGATGATCGGGCACAATCCGAAGTTCGCCAAGGCGTGCGGCGTCAAAACGATCCGGATCGTCCTGGTCGTCGCGCTGCTGGGCGGCGTCTTTTCGGGGCTGACCGCCGCGGGCGAGGTCATGGGCGTCTACCACAAGGTCTACAACAATTTCGCGGTGGACATGGGCTTCAACGGCATGACCGCCGCGCTCATCGGCAAGGATTCGACGCTCGGCATCATCTTCGGCTCGCTCATCCTCGGCGCCCTGCAGAGCGGCGCGGTGACGCTGTCGGTCGAGACGAGCGTCCAGGCGGAGATGGTCCAGGTGGTCAAGGGCTTCGTCATGCTCTTCGCCACCATCAACATCCTGCGGTACCTGCTCCAGAGCAGGCGGAAGGAGGGGAAGACGGCATGATCAATGTGGAACAGCTGTTGAACCTGTCGGTCCGGCTGGCCGCGCCGGTCATCCTCATCTGTCTGGGCGGCCTCTTCTCCATCAAGGTGGATATCTTTAACCTCGCGCTCGAGGGCTTCACCCTCTTTGGGTGCTTCGCCGCCGTGGTCGGGACCTATATGACGCAGAGCGTTATGGGCGGCATCCTCTTCGCCGTCCTGCTGACGCTGCTCGTCGCGCTGGTCTACGCGCTCTTCGTCTTCGAGTTGGACGTCGACCCGATCATCTGCGCGCTGGCGTGTACGACGATCGCCACCGGCCTGACGCGGTACCTGCTCGTCCCGATCTTCGGCGCGAGCGGGCGGTTCATCCTGCCGTCCGAGCTCGCGCTGCCGACCATCCACTTTGCCTTCCTCGAAAAAATTCCGCTGATCGGGCCGGTCCTGAACGACCACTCGATCCTCGTCTATCTGGCGCTCCTCCTGCCGTTCGCGGTCCACGTCTTCCTCTACCGGACGAACATGGGCCTGTCGGTGCGCGCAATCGGGAAAAACGCCGACGCGGCCCTCTCGGCGGGCATCGGCATCAAGCGCATCCGCTATTTCGCGCTCGCTCTAAACGGCGTCTTCTGCGGGCTGGCGGGCGCGCAGCTCGCGCTTTCCCTCAACATGTTCAACGTCGGGATGACCGACGGGCGCGGCTTTACGGCGATCGCGGTGCTTGTGCTCACAGGGGCGGAGCCGGTGCTTTCGCTGCTGGCCTGCCTGATGTTCGGATTCTCCGACGCGCTGGTGCTGACCCTTTCTGGCAGGGGCTACCCGGTGCAGATCCTCTCGATGCTGCCCTATGTGCTCGCACTGATCGTGGTCATCGCGCCGCTGCTCATCAAGAGCCTTGTCAAATGGCTGCGGAAGCGCTCCGCGGAAAAGAAGCTGATTGTTATGGGGTCCGACGTTACCGCCGGAGACCGTCAATAAATCAATTCAAAGGAGAACGGAAAATGAAAAAGTCTGTAAAGATCCTTGCTCTCGCAATGGCGCTGGTTCTTGTCGCGGCGGCGTTTACCGCCTGCGGCGGCCAAAAGGCGCCGGAGACCTCCGCCCCGGCCGCTCCCACGGAAGACGCTTCCGCCCCCGCGCCCGGCGGCGATGGGGACGCCGCGGAAAAGAGCTACAAGGTGGCGCTCGTCTCCGACATGGCCGTCGACGAGGCGGAATGGCTTCAGAACCTGGTTGCCGGCCTCGGCGACTACCAGACCGAGCATCCGAACATCGAGGTGAAGGTGGTCGAAGCCACCCAGTCGAGCGAATACGAGCCCAAGACCCGCGCGCTGGCGCAGGCGGGCTACAACATCATCATCACCACCAACTCCAGCATGGCCGACGCGACGACCGCCGTGGCCGCGGATTTCCCGGACATCCTCTTCGGCAGCCTGGACGGCGTGATCTCGGACATCGCGGACTATCCCAACCTGCAGGAATTCGGCCTGAACCGCACCGAGACCGGATACCTTGCCGGCGTGGCGGCCGCCTGCGCGACCAAGGCGAATAAGGTCGGCATCGTGGCGGGCGCGGACGAGCCGGTCATCAACGCGATCGTCGCCGGCTGGCAGCAGGGCATGCGCAGCGTCAACCCCGACATCGAGGACATGGTCGCCTATGCGAACACCTGGACCGACCCGACCAAGGGCAAGGAGCTCGGCCTCATGCTCGTCAACGAGGGCTGCGACGTGATCGCGGCCGCGGCGGGCGGCACCGGCGTCGGCGGCGCGCAGGCCGCGGCGGAAAAGGGCGTCTACTTTGTCGCGTGGGACGTGCACTATCAGGACGTGCTGGGAGACCTGGAGCTGGGCAGCGCGGTCAACTTCTTTGACAAGATGGTCATCCAGTTCATCGAGGACGCGATCTCCGGCAATTTCCAGGGCGGCAAGCGCGTCGATTACGGCATCTCCGAAGGCGTCTGCACCTTTGAATATCTGGACAACTCCCCCCTGAGCGACGAGGCGAAGGAGAAGATCAAGGCGGCCTACGACGATATCATCGCGGGCAAAATCGACATCTCCACCGAGCCGCTGCACAAGTAAGCGGAAGAGAGAAGCGCGAACCCTCCGGGGGATTCCCCGGAGGGTTTCGCGGAAAACCGGCGGCGCGCGGCGGCCGCCGAATTGGTTGACACAACCAATTGGAATGTGTATTATGAAAACAGGAAGAGACATACATACAGACGTTTGATTAAATGGAGCTCACATGACTCCGGAATTCGGGTGAAGAGATGAGTGCGCTGAAGAGGGTCGCCGGGGTTTCCCTGTACCACCAGATCATGGAAGACCTTCGCGAAGAGATCCAGGGAATGGCCTATGGGGAACAGATTGAAACGGAGCAGCAGCTCGCGGAAAAGTACGCCGTGAGCCGGGGCACCGTCCGTCAGGCGATCACCGCGCTGGTGAGCGAGGGCCTGCTGACCAAGATCCAGGGGAAGGGGACCTTCAAGAGCGGCGTCGCGCTCGACCGCTCCACCGCGGTCGTCAAGAGCTTCACGGACCAGCTGCTGGCCTCGGGGCTCGTGCCGGGGATCCGCGACGTGAACCTCGAATCCGATTTTGCGGACGAGCGGACGGCGAAACATTTGGGGCTCGCGCCCGGCACGCCGATCTGGCGGCTTTCCCGCGTGAGGCTGGCGGACGGGGTGCCGATCTCCTACTGTACGGCGTACATCAACCCGGCCTACGCGACGGGCCTCTGCGCGGGCGACCTTGAGATGTCGCTGATCGCGATGTTTACCGAAAAGCTCGGCGTCCCGCTCCAGCATGGGGAGAGCTTTGTGACTGCGACGCTGGCCAGCGAGGAGCTGGCGCAGCGGCTGGGCGTCAGCACCTCCACCCCCATCCTGCGCCTGGAGCATGTCGGCTTCCTGGCGTCAGGGGACCCGGTGTTTTTCGACGTCACCGACTCGATCGGCGAGCGGTACGTCATGCAGATCGAACAGGGCTCCTACGGCAGGGGCTGAGGGATCCCGGTCGACCCGGGGTCCCGGAAAAATCGGAATAATGATCTAGATGACTATATGATATTGACCAAAATAAAATGAATCGTGGAGGTATGACTGCTATGAACCTGGAAAAATATTTGGATATCACGCCCGAAATCGCGCGGGCCGTAAGCGAAAACCGTCCGGTGGTGGCGCTCGAATCCACCATCCTCAGCCACGGCATGCCCTATCCGCAGAATCTGGAATTCGCGCACAAGGTGGAGGAGATCATCCGCGCCGAGGGCGCGGTCCCCGCCACCACGGCGATCCTCGGCGGAAAGCTCAAGGTGGGGCTGACGGCGGACGAGCTCGAGCGGATGTGCAAGCCGGGCGACATCGGCAAGGTGAGCCGCCGGGATGTGGCGGTCTATCTGGCGCAGAAGCGGGACGGCGCGACGACGGTCGCCACGACGATGCTGATCGCCTCGCTGGCGGGGATCCGCATCTTCGCGACCGGGGGGATCGGCGGCGTGCACCGCGGCGCGCAGGAGACCTTCGACATCTCGGCGGACCTCCAGGAGCTCGCGAACACGCCGGTCGGCGTGGTCTGCGCGGGGGCGAAGAGCCTGCTCGACCTCGGCCTCACGCTGGAATACCTCGAGACGTACGGCGTGCCGGTGCTGGGGGTGCGCACGGAGGATTTCCCGGCCTTTTACTGCCGCAGCAGCGGCCTGAAGGTGGATTACCGGATCGACACCGAGGAGGAGATCGCCGGCATCCTCCGCACCAAATGGGAGCTGGGGCTCAAGGGGGGCGCGGTCATCGCGAACCCGATCCCGGAGGAGTACGCGCTCGACTACGACGAGATGGAGCAGGTGATCACCAAAGCGCTCGACATGGCGAAGGAGCAGGGCGTCCACGGAAAGGCGACGACCCCCTTCCTGCTGGCTGCGATCAAGGACATGACCCACGGCGTGTCGCTGGCGAGCAACCTGGAGCTCGCCTACAACAACGCGCGCGTGGCGGCGCGGATCGCCGTCGCGTACTGCAAATAACAGGCGGCAAAAAACGGCCGGCCGGCAAATGCCGGTCGGCCGTTTTGATGCGTTGTTTTGTCAGCGATCAGTCGCTGGTGTAGGGGAGCAGCGCGATATGACGGGCGCGTTTGATCGCGAGGGTCAGCTGGCGCTGGTGACGCGCGCAGGTGCCGGTGACACGGCGGGGAACGATCTTCGCGCGCTCGCTGAGATACCTTCTCAGGCGGGGGACGTCCTTATAATCGATCGGGCCGAGCTTGTCGACGCAGAAGGAGCAGACCTTTTTACGGCCTTTTCTGCCGCGCGGGCCACGGTTATCGGATCTGTCGTAAGCCATGATTCTAACCTCCTTGTAATGATATGGGGTTCACAGGTGGAAGAATGCGGTCAGAAGGGAAGGTCGTCGGAATCGGACGACATCTCGGAGAAGTCGCCCACATCGCCGCTCGCATAGGAGACGGCGGGCTCCGGCGGGGCCTGGGTGGGAGCGGGAGCGGTATAGCCCTGCTGGGAACCGCCGGCGCTCTTGCTCTCGCCGAACTGGACGTTGTCCGCGACCACTTCGACGGCACGGCGCTTGTTGCCGTTGCGGTCCTCATAGCTGCGGGTCTGGATCGAGCCTTCGACAATGATCATCTTGCCCTTGCTGAAGTACTTCGACACGAATTCGGCGGTCTGGCGCCAGGCCACGACGTCAATGAAGTCGGTCTGGCGTTCCCGGTCCCGGGAGTAGTTCCTGTCGACCGCGACGGTGAAGGTGATGACCGACACACCGTTCGGGGTCTGGCGCAGTTCCGGGTCGGCCACGAGGCGGCCCATGATAATCGCCCTGTTTAACATCGCGGTACACCTTCCTTACGCTTACTGCTCGGCGGGAGCAGCGGGTTCCTCGGCCGCGGGAGCGGCGGGGGCTTCTTCCTCCTTGGGCTCCTCCTTCGCCTCTTCCTCGTCTTTCGCGACGATCAGCGAACGCAGGACGCCGTCAGTGATCTTGTAGATACGGTCGAGCTCGGCGGGGAAATCGGGCTTCGAGGTGAAGTTGATCACCACGTAGTAACCGACGGTCTCATCGTTGATCGGATACGCCAGGGCGCGCTGTCCCCAGGTGTCGACCTTGGTGATGGTACCGTTCTCGCCGATGAGGGAAGAGAACTTCTCCACGAGCGCGTTGACGCTCTCCTCGCCGTTCTTCATGCTGAATACCATTACAGTTTCGTAGTTGGCTGTGAGCTGTGCCATTTGAACACCTCCTTTTGGACTTTAGGCCCTCTCTCGATGGAAAGGGCAAGGATGTTTGCAGCGCGGAAGGAATTCCGCGGCTAACCAGTAAATTATAGCAGGATTGCAGGAATTCGTCAAGGCCCGGACACTCCTTTTTTGTACAAGCTTTCGCTGTTTTCCGCCCATGAAACTGTGCTATACTATGGAGAGGAAACGGCCGGGACACACAAAAGCGACAGGGGGCTGACGACATGAGGATTCTGACATCCGAACAGATGAAGACGGTGGAACGCAATTCCCTCAACTATTCGATGAGCTGCGAGCGCCTGATGGAGAACGCGGGCAGCGCCGCGGCCGCGGCGATCCGCCGGGCGGCGGACGTGGAGGGGCGGTACGTCACGATCTTCTGCGGGCGGGGCAACAACGGGGGCGACGGGTTCGTCGCCGCGCGCCGGCTCAGCGAGGCGGGCGCGAACGTGGCGGTCGTGCTGACCGACGGGGACCCCAAGACGCCCGAGGCCGCCGAGATGCTCCGGCGGATCGGCGTGATGGACATCGCGGTCGTCGGCTACGGGGACGACCCCGAATACCTGACCGAGCGGCTCGCCTCGACCGACCTGCTGGTCGACGCGATCTACGGCACCGGCTTCCACGGCGAGCTCGACGGGCGCCACCGGGACGTCTGCCGCCTGATCAACGGCGTGGGCGTGCGGGTCTTCGCGCTCGACATCCCTAGCGGGGTAAACGCCGACACGGGGGAGGCGGACCCCTGCGCGGTGCGCGCGGGCATGACGGTCGTCTTCGACAGCGACAAGCCCGCCACCGCGATGCCCGCCGCCGCGGAGTACTGCGGCGAGGTGGTCGTCGCGGACATCGGCATCCCGCCCGAGGCGCACGAGGGGGTGGAGCCCCTCTTTACCCTCGTCGACCGCGGCTGGGTCTTCGACCGGCTGCCCCGCCGCCGCCGCGACACCCACAAAGGGGATTACGGCAAGCTCTTAAACGTCGCGGGCTCCCAGCGGTACATGGGGGCGGCGGTGCTCTCGACGCTCGCCGCGATGCGTTCCGGCGCGGGCTACGTGACGCTCGCCTCCACCAAGGAGGTCTGCCGCACCGTGCTGCCCATGCTGCCCGAGGCGGTGCTGCTGCCGCTCGCGCAGAACCCCGACGGCTCCCTCTCCTACAAGGCGATGGACGCGCTGCTCGAGGCGGCGGAACGCAGCACGGCGGTGCTGGTCGGAAACGGCCTGGGGACCGGGCCGGACGCCTGCCGCATCGTCTACGAGCTCGTGCGGCGGGTCTCCCGCCCGCTCGTCATCGACGCGGATGGTATAAATGCGCTCGCGCGGAATATAGATATACTGAAGGACAAAAAGGCGGAGGTCATTCTCACGCCCCACCTGATGGAGCTTTCCCGGCTGACGACGCTGCCCCTCGAGCAGCTGAGGCCCGACCCGCTGACCGCCGGGAAGGCGTTCGCGCGGGAGTACGGGGTCACGGTGGTGCTCAAGGGCGCCCACACGCTGACCGCCGCGCCCGGGGAGCGGGTGTGGATCAACACGACGGGCAACGCCGGGCTCGCCAAGGCGGGCAGCGGCGACGTGCTCGCGGGACTCGTGGGCGCGCTCGCCGCGCAGGGCAGGAGCCCGGAGGAGGCCGCCGCCTGCGGCGTCTGGCTGCACGGCATGGCGGGCGACTACGCCGCCGGGGAGTTTTCCCAATATGCGATGCTCGCCCGCGATGTGATCGACGCGCTTCCGCGCGTGTTCGCGGATAACGACCGGTAGATAAAGGAGGAGTCCCGATGATGAAACGGGTGTTCGGCATCCTGCTGGCGGCGGCGCTGCTGCTGGGTGCGGCGGGCTGCGGCGCGAAGGCGCGGGAGGAGTCGGCGGCGGAGCAGATGCGCCAGAACCTCAGCCAGTCGTTCCAGACCACGGCAAAGGTCCGCTACGGCGGGCTGGAGACGGAGATGACGATCTACAAAAAGCCGATGAACTGCGCGGTCGTGACCTTCCAGTCGCCCGAGAGCATCCGGGACATGAAAATGACCTTCTTTACCGACAAGGTGACCGTCCAGTACGGGGACCTCAGCTTCGACTTCACGCCCGACAGCGTGCCGGGCAAGGCCGCCTCCAAGATGATCCTGTCGGCCCTCAACGCCGCGCTCAACGACCAGGGGGTCCGGTTCGAGGAGCAGGACGGAAAGCTCGTCGTGACCGGGAAGATCGAGGAGGGGGACTTCTCGCTTGTGGTCGACGGGGAAAACGGAAATATCCTGAAACTGTCGATTCCACAGAACGACTTCGAGGTGGAGATCCTGAATTTCAAGATTCTTGAATGAACCCGGAGGTTTCAAACGGCCCGCACCGTAAGGTGCGGGCCGTTTTTGCTGTCAAAAAGACGCGCCCGGAAATAGAATGGTAGAGGCGCGGGAACATTTTTCCCCCGCGCTGTTTAAACCATGCCCTGGAGGTTCAAAATATCGGTGCAGGATAACGCGTTAAAAATGCGAATACGGGCGGCGTGCTCGCCCGCCCATAACCACGGAGAGTGATGGACGTGACCGTAAAAAGGGGAGAGATCTACTACGCCGATCTCAGCCCGGTAGTAGGCTCGGAACAGGGCGGTGTGCGGCCGGTGCTGATCGTTCAAAACGACGTCGGAAACCGCTACAGCCCCACGGTGATCGCCGCCGCGATCACCAGCCAGAAGGAAAAATCCAAGCTGCCCACCCACATCGAAATCCATTCGGACGGGTGCGGCCTGTCGAAGGACTCGGTGGTGCTGCTCGAGCAGATTCGCACCATCGACAAAAAACGCCTCAAGGAGAAGATGGGCCGTCTCGACGACGGCTCGATGGGACAGATCAACCATGCCCTTTCGATCAGCTTCGGATTGGGCGACACGGGCAGCCAGTTCACGCCTACATAAACGCGTGGGCGAACTGTCTTTATAAAGCGCCGGCGGTTTTTCCCCGGCCATATAACGCCCCGCCGGGGTCTCCCCGGCGGGGCGTCCGCTTGCGGGGACGCGCGGAACCTGATAAGATGGGGATACGAAATGAACGGAGGCGTCAGTTTATGGAAAACCTTGAGCACCGGGTCGCGGAATCCCGCACCGAGCAGATACAGATCGTCATGCCGGGCTATACCAACGGCAACGGCCGCCTCTTCGGCGGCAAGCTGGTGGCGTGGATGGACGTGGTGGCGGCGGTGACGGCGCGCAGGCACGCCCACCGGGACGTGACGACCGTCTCGATCGACAACCTCCAGTTCAAAAAGGCCGCCTACGCCAACGACACCGTCCTGCTGATCGGGCAGATCACCCACGTGGGGGTCACGTCGATGGAGGTGCGGGTGGAGGCATTCGTCGAACGGCTGGACGGGAGCAAGGAGCTTGTGAACCGCGCCTATTTCACCCTCGTCGCGCTCGATTCGCACGAGCGCCCCACCCCGGTGCCCCGCCTGGTCCCCGAGACGGACGAGGAGCGCGCCGAGTGGGAGGCGGGCGCGCGCCGCACCGAGCTGAGGCTCCAGCGCCGCATCGAACAGTTTTAAAGAGCGCCGCGCGCAAAAAGCAGGGCGTCCGCCATCCGGCGGACGCCCTGCTTCCATCAGTAGGCGATCTCGCATTTGAGCATCCCGTAGCCGTCCGGAAAGATGCGCAGGATCTTCCCGTAACAGGCCGCGCCGGTCGGCAGCTCGGGACAGAGGATCGCGGACGGCCCCGCCCCGAGGTTCCCCACGTCGATGGGCGGCCCGTCCTCCACGACGGCGCTGACCTGCATATAGTCGCTGAAGCGCGCGTCGGGCAGGTGGCGGATGATGACCGCCTGCCCGGGGACGCAGGCGGCGAGGCGTGCCTGCCGCCCGTGCAGGAAGCTCCCGGTGATGAAGGCGCGGCGGGCAAACTGCGGGCGTGCGCCGGCCGGCGGCATGCCGCCGGAAAAGGCGGCTTCCCCGCCGCCGGAAGGCCCCCATATCGAGGGGGAGGCGGCCTCCGTGAAGGCGGGCGCCTCCCATGCGTCCCACGGGGAGGACGCCGCGCGCACGGGAGCGGGCGGCGCCCATTCGTTCGGGGGATATGGGGGAAGCCTCCGGACGCGCGGCGGCTCGTCCCGCCGGGGAGCCGCGCCGGAAATCGGCGGCGCGGCGCGGTCGAGCAGCCAGTCGAGCCGGGCGGCGGGGGTGGCGGAGGGCGCGGGCCCCTCCTCCGCGGCAAATACGGCCGGGGCCGGTCCCTCCGGAACTGTCCGCGCGGCGGGGGCGGGCTCTTTTTCCGTCCATGCGGCCGGGACGGGCCTTTCGCGGACGGGCGGTCCGGTCGGCGCGGCGCCCGGTATCCCGCGGGGAAACGCGGCGGTCTCCGGAAAGGGAAGCTCCTCCGGTTCCCCCGCGGGGAACATGTCGTCCCCGTCGGCGGAAAGCTCCCCGGCGGCGGGGGAGAAGAGGGCGCGCCGCCGCCAGAAATAGGCGAGGTTGCAGGCGCACAGCACAGACACGGCGACGGCGGCCCAAAGGGGCGGCCGGGGGAAGAGCCCGCCGGGCGGCGCAAAGAAGCAGGCGGCCGCCAGCGTGAGGCAGGCCGCCGCATTGACGCAGAAGGAGAGGCGGTCGTAAAAGCGCAGGAAGAGCAGGTCGGCCAGCGCGCAGCCGCCCGCCGCCATCCAGACGACGGCGCCGGGGAGGGGAGGCGCGCCCGAAAGGATCACGTATCCGAGCAGGAGCCCGCCCGCGATCCCCAGGAAGGGAAGCAGCATGTTGGCGTAGAATTTGAGCCAGACGACCCGCCGCAGGGAAGTGGCCGCGAGCCGCCGGTCGAGCGCGCGGGAAAGGGAAAGCGCCTGCGCGTAGGCGAGCGGGTCGTCGTAGCGCGGCCGCCGCAGGAAAAGCCGCAGGTAGATTCCGGCGCCCCACAAGATGCAGGCGGCGCCGAACAGGCCCATCAGCCCAAACATGAGATGCCCTCCCGGATGTCGAAATCTGTCGAAATTAAGCATAGCATATCCGCGCGGCTTTTTCAATCACCCGGGAGGAAACAAAAGGAACCGCCCGGCATAAGCCGGGCGGTTCCCGAAACGGTTTCAAATGGCCGGTCAGTCCCGCTTGATGAATTCCTGAATGAGGGAGGTCGCGGGCACCAGCGCCTGGTCGATGCCGAAGAAGTGCCGGGCGGAGTCGGTCAGCCGGCCGATCGTCTCGCGGTAGGGGGAGTCCGGGTCGGTCTGCCGCAGCATTTCGGCGAGGGTGTCGTGGTAGAGAAAGGGCTCGTAATCGTGGGTGGAATTGATGTGCGCGTCCGCAAATTCGCGGAAGGGCCGGATATAGAGGTCCTCGCCGCGCAGCACATAGTCCCACATCCGCAGCGTCTCCTCCGCGCCGGTGCCCCGGTAGTAGAAATCGCGCAGCAGCCGCCGGGTGAGGCGCAGGTCGCGCGCGCCCAGCAGGATGCGCCCGCCGTCGTCCACGAAGTCGCTGTGCACGCTGATGTAGAGCTTGACGGTGCGGTGCGGGGCGAGCGTGTCGGTGAGCAGCGGGTTAAGGGCGTGGATGCCCTCAATGATGAGGTAGGTGTGCTCGTCGTAGGAGATTTCAAAGGTCTTCTCCGAGCGGCGTCCCGCCGTGAAATCGAAGATGGGGAACTGCGCGCGCCCCGTCTGCAGCAGGCGCTGCACCGTTTCGCGGAAGCAGTCGAGGTCGAGCCCCTCGACGCTCTCATAATTCTGGTAGCCGTCCTCCCAGCGGGGCAGCTGGTCGCTCGATTTATAGAAATTGTCCAGCGAGATGCGGTTGACCACCTTGCCGCGCTCGCGCAGCTCGTGCGCGATCTTTTTGGCGGTCGTGGTCTTGCCCGAGGCGGACGGCCCGGTGATCAGCAGGATGTGGATGTGCCGTTCGGTGACCCGGTCGCAGACGGCGGAAATCTTCTGGAAATACACGCCCTCCTCCCGGCTGACGAACACCTCCGGCCGCGCGGCCAGTTCCTCGGCGATCGGAGCGGTGTGGACCCGTTCCATTTCAGGATTGTATTTCATCAGGATTCCCCCCAGTTTCATCATATGGTTTTCAATCTAACGATAGCACAATCACGCGGTTCCCACAAACCAGAATCTTCCTGTGCAAAAAGGGCGGCCATACGGCCGCCCTCCCGGCTCCGACCGATCAGACCACGGTCTTCCAAAGGCCGTGCAGGTTGCAGTAGGCGAATGCCGCGACGGGCTCGTCGTCCTCGAGCAGGAAGGTGACCTTCGGCTCGCCGCCGACAGGCAGGCTCTTGCGCTGGCCGCCCTTGGCGGTCTGGAGATAGACCCACGCGATGTGGTGCTCCTCGGTCATCGGATGCGGAACGCTCCCGACCGAGACGGTGACCTGCTTGCCGGACACCTCGACCACAGGCAGGTGCTTTTCGCCCGCCGCGTCGGTGGTGTTGGGGACGAGCTCGGTCATCGGCTCGCCGCAGCAGATGATCTTGACGCCCGCGTTGTGGATCATGCCGACAAGGTTCCCGCAGTGCTTGCAGATGAAAAATTTCTGTTCCTGGCTCATGGATGTTTCCTCCTTTGATGTCTGCGTTGTTGCCGCGCCGTTTCGGCGCGGCTGAAAATGGCGGGGCTGCCCGCCACTGTCAACAGGATTATGCGGCCGCGGCGCCGGACGGCCCCCGGCCATTGGCTGATCTTTATTATAGCATATCCTATGCCGCGCTTCATGAAAAAAGAGCGAAAAATTCGTGAACGGCAAGTCCGGTCACGGCAGGGACGCCATGCGCTTCCGCTCCCCTGGGAAAAGGACCGGACGGCCCCGGGATTTAGGATGTCCAACCCACGCGCGAATATTGTTTTTATTGAAACCTCATAGGAACAGCCGGAAAAAAATCTTCACGCGGGTGGGGTTTTGTGGTATAATACCAATGGAAAGGGGAATGGGTTTGCAAGCAGTCCGGCCGAAGGAGGCGGAACCGAATGGAGATGCTGGAATGGATCCCGGTAGAGCAGGCGGGGCAGATCGAAACGGTGTGCGAACTTGCCCGGGAAATCTGGACGGATCGCTATCTGGGGGTCTATGGGTCGATGGAACTGGACTATCTGCTCAGGACCTGGCAGTCTCCCGGGGCGGTCCGCCGCCAGATCGACGGAGGGCATATGGAGTACCGGCTCATCTGCTATGATGGAGCGGAGGTCGGGTATGTCGCCCTCCGGGAAAAGGAGGATGCCCTCTGGGTGTACCATGCCTATATCCGCGGGGAATATCACGGGAACCGCACGGTGACCGGGATGCTGGAACTCATCGGGAGGGAGTGCGCCGCTCGGGGGCTTGCCCGCGTATATGCGGTGGTGGACCGGAAAAACAGCCGCGCTTTGGACTACTGCGAGCGGCTGGGGCTGCGCCTCCTGGAGAGGCGGACATGGGAGGCCGGCCCGGGTTTCCCGATGGAACTCTGCGTGTTTGAAATGAAGATCAGAAAGTAAATATCGGAACTATTACTATTATATCACATTTTTTGAATTTGAAAAGAGGGAACGGCCATGTTTTTTCACAAATTCGGTGACACCTATGCCATCCGCCTCGAACGCGGGGAGGAGCTGGCCGCGTCGTTGAAGGAGCTGTGCGTCACGGAGCGGGTCCGGCTCGGAACCCTCTCCGGGCTGGGCGCGATGGACCATGTTGTGGTCGGCGTCTACGATCTGGCAGAGAAGCGCTTCTGCCCGAATGTCTTTGACGAGCCGCTTGAGATGACCGGCTTGGAGGGCAGCGTCACGGAACGGGAGGGGGAGCCCTACCTGCATATCCACGCCTCCTTCGGCCGCGCGGACGGGTCGGTGATCGGCGGGCATCTGAGCGAGGCGCGCGTCAGCGCGACTGCCGAACTTTTCCTGCGCACGCTTGCCGGCCGCGTCGGCCGCGTCTTCGATGAGGAGACGGGCTTGAACCTGCTGGATTTCCGACTGGAAGGATAAGAGGCGAAAAATGTGAAAAACCCTCTTGATTTTACCTGCCGATTATGCTAATATAATATAGCCGTCCGGATATGGCGCAGTTTGGTAGCGCGCTACCTTGGGGTGGTAGAGGCCGTGGGTTCAAGTCCCGCTATTCGGACCAGAAGAAAAAGCCCGCAAACGTGCATGAAAAGCTCGTTTGCGGGCTTTCTTCATGCATATAACCGGAAGGAGGAAACAGGCGTTTTTGATCAACTACGACACTTATACGACACTTGTACCGGATCAGCAAAAGAATCGGGCCAGCCGGAATCATCGGCGGGCCCGATTGACCATCCACGGATCCGGAAGCTTTATCCGGGTAGCTGTGCTATGCCGCAGAGCCGGTTTTCATAAAACTTTGGCGAAAACAGGGACAAGGCGTTTTCAAACGGCACGAGATTTTCGGTCAGGCGTTCCAGACCGAGGCGGGGCATCAGATCAAGCGCTTTCGGAACGTCGAGCGCGCCCTGCTTCAAGACCTTGATCCGGGGCTCCTTGAAATAGAAGTCGGAGAGATTGACCGAAATTTTTGACCCCGGCCGGTAGACATGGGGGATGACAAGGGAACCGCCGTACATGAGGACGTCCATCGCCTCGCGTAGCAGAGGAAGGCTTCCGCCGCAGTCGATGACCGCATGAAAACCGCCGGAGGCCTCGTTGATTTCGGTCGACAGCATCAGCAGGTTGTCCGTGCCGAACCGCACCACATGGTCGGCCCCGAACCGTTTCGCGTACGGAAGCATCCCCGGATTGGGGCTGACCACGGTTACGGAGCGCACGCCGCAGAGCTTTGCATACCAGGCGATCAAAAGGCTCTTGTGATTGACGCCGAGGATTGCGATCGAGGAATCGGCGTCGATCTCCGCTTCATGGAATACGCGCAGGCAATCCAGGATGTCCTGGAAAAAGACGCCCTGTTCCAGCGGCAGAGAATCCGGAATTTTGTAGATATAGGCCTCCTTCCAGGTCATGTATTCCGCGAAGGAGGTGGTGCAGTAGGTCATGTTGAGGCAGTACAGCGGCCTGCCGGTGCTGCACTGGTAGCACATCCCGCAGTTCGCGCGGTAGAACCAGACCACCCGGTCCCCCTCCGACAGCCCCTTGTGATAGGCGGCGGGACCGAGTTCTTCGATGATCCCCGAGCCGGCCTGGCCGAACGTATAGGGGTTGGGGATGATCATGTTTCCGCCCAAATAGAGTTCGAGGTCGTCCGGCGGGAGAAGCGCGTATTGAATTTTCACGAGGATGTCGTCTGGATAGATGATTTGTGGCTTCGGAAGGTCGTTGAAACGAACCTTCCCATGAGAGATGCCGAGGATTTTCATATCCGCGCCTCCTGATTTCCCTGATACAAATATGCGCGCATCCGTTTCTGGAACTCCAACGGGGTCATGCCGACCTCTTTTTTAAAACGCAGCGCGAAATAGTGCGCGTTGCTGAAACCGCACAATTCCGCCACCCGATGCACACGGAGATGGCCGGAGGAGCTCAGCAGGAGCCGCGCCCTGTCGATCCGGATATGATCAAGGTAATCCACGAGGGTTCGACCGGTTTCCCGGTGGAATCGGCGGCTCAGATAGGACTCGCTCACATCCAAAAATTGAGCCGCTTCCGCCAGCGCGATCGGCTCCGCGCAGTGTTCCTGCAGGAACTCGACCGCGCAGGAAATGATGTCGGAGAAGTCGGCGGCGCTGTGGTTGAACGCCAGGATAAAATGGTTGGAGATATCGGCGTAAAGGTCGTTAAGGCTGGACGCCTCCTCAAAGGTCATGGGGAAATCATGCCCGAGGCCGCCTTCCTGTTTCTCCGAATAGGAGAACCAGACGTCGCGGATCAATTCATGCGCGACGCGGCAGGAGGGGAGATGCCGGTGCTCCGCCAGCAGTCCGCAGTAAAGCTCTTTCAATTGGGTGATAAATCCGAACTGGTTGCCCGCGTACAGCCGCTTGTGCAGCTCCCGGACCCGCTCCTCGAGCTCCTCCTGCGAAACGGGCTTTGGAGATGGGGACGGCAGGTGCAGGGATACGTAAGTGCCGAGGGCAAAAAAGCACTGTTCCTGAACCTGGGCGAGGGATTCGACCGCCAGCGCGACCTCCTCAAGGCCGTTGAGCCGCTCATAAAAGAGGTAATGCGTGTCGCGCGGCAGTTCGAGGGCGTCCAGCCGGGAAGCCAGTTCCCGAAAGCGTTTGGAATCGGAGGAGACGGACTGCTGCAGCAGCACGGCGCATTCCGCGTCATACTCCATCAGGCGGCGGGGGCCCGCTCCGCCGCAGTCGGCAGCCGCCTTTTCCAGATATTCGACCGCGTCCACTTTTGCCGCGCCATCCGGAAGGCGCAGGATGAACAGGCTGAACGCGTCTCCATATTCCGCCGCGGAAAAGCAGGGAATGATCATCGCGGGGCTCAACAACCTGCATAGCTGCGGCCCCGTGTTTGACGGCGTCAACTTTGACGGAGACGACGCGCTGGCAATCATCGAGTCGGGTAAGGCCAACTACGTCGATATCCTCGGCGGCTTTAACCGGGACGAGTTCCATTACTATTACGATTTCTGCGACATGAAGAAGATGGACGACACGACGCTCGTCAATCTCTTCGGAAAATACGCGCGCTACGCAAAACGGACGCTGGAACGGCTGGTTCCGGAAGGGGACGACCGGAAGATGATCGACGTTGTCAGCAAATACCTCTATGGTAACGCCACCATCCAGTTGTTCGACGCCTACGCGAAGGCGGGCCGCGGAAACAGACTCTACCTTTACCGTCTGGATTGGTGATAAGATGCCGATGCGGGCGCACCACGGCATCGACAGCGCCTTTGTCATGGGCGACGACAAGGAATGGCCGGGCGTAGAGACGTACGAAGGCTTTGAAGAGCTGTCGGCCACGATGCTCGGGGCGTGGAAAACGTTCATCAAAGACGCTTACCCGCAGGCGCCCGGCATGCCCGAGTGGCCCGTATACACGGCGGACGATAAGCGTCTGATGCGCTTTGATACGACGGTCGAGGTGATCGACGCACCCAAAATCGATCTGGACCCGGATATCCCGCACCAGATCTTCGCACTTTGAAACTGCCGGTGGAGAGTGAGCATACATACGGCCGGGAGGACCCGCTTGCGGGTCCTCCCGGCCGTTTTTTGCGTGCATGTTTTGCTTTTGTTGTTACCGGGTATTTATAGAAATGGAATGAAAATCTCATTTATCTGTAAAAAACACTAAAAAACCCACCTGAGAATCGTGATAGTTTATAGAAAATCCAAAAAGGGATTGACCGGCGAATGGTATAATGGTATATTGGTCTTACCAAAGGAGGGAGTGTTATCTTTAGTAAAATTCAAGCGGGACCAAAGATCCCGGAGTTAGTAATGAAAACCCTGCTGGACGCGATCTCGAGCGGAAAAATCCGGATCAACGAGGAATTGCCGCCCGAACGGGAGCTTGCGGAAAACCTGGGAATTGGGCGCGGCTCCCTGCGGGAGAGCTTGGCGGTACTGGAATTTCTGGGTGTCATTGAGAGCCGTGGAAACCGCAAGGTCGTCATCAAAGGCGCGGAATATTTTGAAAAGGCGATCTCGATGATCCGCATTTCGGACCAGGATGATATCATGTTTGATTTCATCGAGTTCAGGCGGATGCTGGAGTCCACAATCGTACGGCTTGCCTGCGAGCGCGGCTTGGAGGAGGATATCCGGCGAATTGAAGCTGCGGTGGAAAAGCAGCGCATGGACCCTGAAGACGTCGCAATCGACCACGAGTTCCACATGGGACTGGCCGAGGCAAGCCACAACGCGTTTATGGTGGCGGTTGAGGATTTCGTGGTGAGCATGCTCGCCGACATCCGCGCCAGAGGACTGGCGGTGGAAGGCAGAGCTGCCAAAATCGTGGAGGAGCACGACGGGATCCTGCAGGCGGTGCGCGGCCGCGACAAGGCCTTGGCGAAAGAGCGTATCTGCGCCCATCTGGACAACATTGAAATGATCGTCCGGATGGACCCTCAGACGAACCGCAAGCACGGGCGGGAATAAACCGCCGCGGCGTTTGACGTAGCGCAGTACATGTTGAATCAGAACGTTTTGTTTTATTGCGCCCGGCAATAAGGCTTGTTTCTTATACGCATTTTTAAGGGAATCGGTCCTTTTTTCAAAATTGACATCGTGGGTTTCGTCTTATTGCATGCCGAATGCAATGGGATAGATTCGTTGTACCCAAAAACAGGCTGGAATTATGGTAAGCAAGGTGAAATTGTGCGCACAAGGGAGCCTTCGTTATAAACGTGCTGCCCCTCGGGACAGGACAGACGAACTGGGAGGGATGAAATCACAATGAGCAATGTGTGCCACGGTGGAAGAACGATCGAGATGATTGAAACGGCGGCCAGCCACACCCGCACGGAGCGGGACCGGAAAAAAATCATGCAGGGGATTCCAAAGGAAACCCTGCGCCGGATGTATGTCGATATGGTCCGCACAAGAACGCTGGATGAAAAGATCAAGGAGATGCTGAACCGGGGATTTTCCATCTCCGAACACTCCACGCTGGGTCAGGAAGCGGGCCCGATCGGCGCCTGCGCCGCGCTCGCGGAGAGCGATTACATCATGCCCTATCACCGGGGATGGGCTTGGGCGATCGGGAAAGGAATGAAGCCGCACATCCTGCTTGCCGAGCTGCTGGGGAAAAAGACGGGCTACAACCGGGGAAAGGGCGGTCCGCATTTGGGCTGCTACGAGCTTGGAATTCTGGGTCGGCCGGGAGTCCAGGCGGCGCACCTGCCGATTGCGGCGGGCGTCGGGCTGAGTATGCGGATGCAGGGGCTTGACCGGGTGTGCGTCGCATTTTTTGGGAACGGCGCGAGCAACAACGCCAATTTTCACGAGGGGCTCAACCTGGCCGGAGTCTGGAAAGCGCCGGTGATCTATTTCTGTGAAAACAACCTCTATCAGATCACCTGCACGATGGAGGAGACGACTGCCTGCGAGGATATCGCGGACCGCGCGGTGGGTTATGGGATGCCCGGCTATATCGTCGACGGAAACGATGCGATTGCGGTCTATGACGTCACCCGGCAGGCGGTCGAGCGTGCACGCGCCGGGAAAGGTCCGACGCTGATTGAGACAAAGACCTACCGTTGGGAAGGCCACAACCCTATTGACCGGAACGCGATGGGAGGGTACCGTACGCTGGAAGAGATCGAGGAATGGAAACAGAAATGCCCCATCCGCCTGATGGAGGAAAGCCTGCTCGAGTTCGGCTGCCTGAAGGAGGCGGAAATCGCGGTGATCAAAGCGGACGCCGTCGCCGAAATGGAAAAGGCCGCGCAGTTTGCAATCGAAAGCCCTTACCCGGAACGGGAGGAATACTATCAGGACGTTTACGCCGATTGAGGAGGGATATGCAGTGGGCAGGATCATCACATTTTCCAATGCGCTCAAAGAGGCGCTGTCCGAAGAGATGGCGCGGGATGAAAGGGTTTACCTGATCGGACAGGATTTAAAATACAACGTTTGGGGGGTCACCAACGGCCTGAATCAGAAGTTCGGAGACGGACGCGTCCTGCACGCGCCGATTTCCGAAAATGGCTTCGTCAGCTCGGCGCTGGGGTCCGCGCTTGTCGGAAGCAGACCGGTCGTGGAGCTGATGTACAGCGATTTCCTTCTGCTGGCGGCGGACGCGGTGGCAGACGAAGCGGCGAAATACCGCTATATGAACGGCGGCGGGGCATTTCGGGTCCCCATGACGATCCGGGCGGCCGGATGCGGCGTCGGTTCCGGCTCGGGCGCGCACCACGCGCAGGATTTGGAGGCCACCTTCATCCACTTCCCGGGCCTTAAAATCGTGATCCCCTCCACGCCCTACGATGCGAAGGGCCTGCTGAAAACCGCGATCCGCGACAACAACCCGGTGATTTTCTTCGAGCATAAGCTGCTCTACGGGACAAAGGGCGAGGTCCCGGAGGAGGAATACACCATCCCCTTCGGACAGGCGGCCGTCCGGCGGGAGGGCGCGGACGTGACGATCGTGTCGTGGGGATATCCGCTGAAAAAGTCGCTCGAGGCCGCGGAGCTCCTGCAAAAGGAGGGGATCGAGGCGGAGGTGTTGGATCCGAGGACGCTGGTCCCCTTTGACAAGGAGGCGCTACGCGCCTCCCTCTCCAAAACAGGACGGCTCGTCGTGGTTGAGGACGGCGTGAAGCGGGGCGGCGTCGGCGGAGAGATCGCCGGGATCGCGGCGGAAGAGATGCTCGACTGCCTCGACGCGCCTGTGCGCAGGCTCGGTGCGGTGGACGCGCCGCTCCCCGCGGGGCGCTATGGGGAGAAGATGATGGTTCCCTCGGTCGAGGAGATCGTCGGGGCGGTTAAAGAGATCGTATGAGGAGGAATGGAATGTGTCTGTGGAAGTGACGCTGCCGAGCCTGGGCGTGGCCATTTTGGAGGCGACGGTCGTGAAATGGCTCAAGGAGGAGGGCCAGCCGGTGGCGAAGGAGGAACCCATCGCGGAGGTCGAGTCGGATAAGGTGTCGTTTGAAGTGGTATCTCCGATGGACGGCGTCCTGCTCAAAAGGCTCTGCGAGGTCAGCGGGATCGTCAAAGTGAACGAGGCGCTCGCGGTCGTGGGCGCGGTGGGAGAACGCTATGCCGGCAGGGCGGAAGGCGGACGCGCGGCGTCCGAAGCTGCGCCGGAACCCGTCCGCGCGCAAAAGCCCGAACCCGCGGCCAGGGTCCGGGCGACCCCCGCGGCCAAGGCGCTTGCCAAAAAGCAGGGAATCGATCTCGCGCGGGTTCGCGGATCGGGGCCGGACGGCGTGGTGACGAAGGAGGACGTGGCGGCGTATCAGGAAACGCCGCCGGAGGTGCAGGCGGTTTCCGCCACCGAGGAACGGATCCCCTTCTCGGGCGTTCGGAAGAAGACCGCCGACAAGCTGGCGCGGAGCCGGAGCGAAATGGTGCAGGTGACGACGGCGGTCGAGGTGGATATGACCGAGGCGGACCTCCTGCGTAAAAAATGGAAAGACACGCTGGCGCAGCGGCTCGGAATCAGGCTCACCTTCATGCCCTTCTTCATCCGGGCGGCCGTGATGGCGGTCCGCGAATACCCGGTGCTCAACTCCGCGCTGGAGGGAGACGAAATCGTGATCCGGCGGAATGTCGATTTCGGGATCGCGGTCCAGAGCGAACGCGGCCTGATCGTCCCGGTTGTCAAGGGCGCGCAGGATCAGGCTTTCTGGGAGCTGGCGCGGGAGCTGGACGCCCTGACCGGACAGGCCCGGGAGGGCGTCACGGACCCCCGATATGTCGGCGGTGCGACAATCACCCTTTCCAACGCCGGCGCATATGGGTCGGTGATCTCCACCCCGGTGATCTCCTCCCCGCAGAGCGCGCTCATCTGGACGGGCGCGATTTTGGAGAAACCGGCCGTGAAGGAGGGCGCGATCGTGGCCCGAAAACTCATGAATCTCTGCGTCTCCTACGACCACAGGATCATGGACGGGGCGACCGTGGCGCGGTTTTTGGGCAGGATGAAGAATCTGCTGGAGGAGCCGATGCTGCTGGCGATGGATGAGAGGGGGATGTAAATGAAAAGCAGAGCGGTTGTGGTTGGCCGGTTCCCCGATTACACGGTGCGGGAGTTCGAGGTGCCCGCCTGCGGCGCGGAGGGACTGATCGTCAAGGTCGCCGCGGCGCCCTTCGGGAGGCGTGGCCTCGTCGATCTCCGGCTGGACGGCGCGATGGACGGCCGGCTGCGGGACTTCATCCCGGGCGGCGAGATCATCGGGCGGGTGGTTTCCGCCCCGCCCGCGGCGGCGGAAGCCTGGAAGGTCTCGGAGGGGGATATGGTCTATATCGAGCCGAACATCGTCTGCGGCTTCTGCAAGCCCTGCCTGACGGGGAACTATTCCGTCTGCCGGGAACAGCTCCGCTACGGCTCCTTCCCCCTCGCGGAGCGCCCGGAGCTTTTGGCCGGAGGGTTCAGCGAATATGTGTCGGTGCTCCCGAATTCCCGCGTACATAAGCTCCCCGAGGACCTGCCGCCGGAATCGGCCGTGCTGCTCGGAACGGCGGAGCGGGCCCTGCGCGCCGTCATCAAGCGCGGCGAAGGCGGCCTGGGGAAGCGGATGCTGGTGCTGGGGCTTGACCTGTTTGCCGTTCTTGCCTGCCTCGCGGCAGAGGGGGTCGGAATGGAATCCGCCGAGATTTACGCTCCGGACGCTTTGGAAACGGACCGTGCGGCCGCCGAAGCCTGCGGCTGCGTTTTTACCGGGGAGGTCGCGGCGGGAGGGTATGACATCGTTCTCGTGTCGGACGCGGCCCGTGAAAATGTGGAATGGGCGTGGCGCGCCTCCTGTCCGCAGGGACGGCTCGTTTTCGCGGTCCCCCCGGAGCTGGCGGACCTGCCCGCCGGGCAGCTTCTGCACCATGAAATGACGGTCACCGGCGTCGGGAATGCGTCGTGGGATTACGAGAGGGCGCTGCGGCTGGTCGTGCAGAACGCAAAACGTCTGTCGGCGGTCAGGACCCGCTGGATCGACGCGGCGGATTTTTCGGCGGCGGTGGAAGCAGCGGAAGAAAAGATGACGGCCGCGGCCGCGCGGTGGGATCTTTAAAAGGGGGAAACCGCATGGAAAAATGTTATGCGATGGTGCTGGAGGAACCCGGCAAATTTGTAAAAAAGGAGTTCCCGATTCCCGAGCCCGGCGACCGGGATCTCCTGCTGCGGGTCGAGATGGTTTCCATCTGCGGAAGCGACCGGCTCCTCTACCGTGGGAGCCACCGGCTCTCCTCCTTCCCGAAGATTCTCGGGCATGAGGTCGTCGGCTATGTCGACAGGCTCGGAGCGGCCGCCAAACGGGAGTACGGCGTGGACGTCGGCGACCGGGTCACGGTGGAGCCCTATATCGCCTGTAACAAATGTGAGTACTGCCTGACCGGCCTCTATCAGGCGCACCTGCCCCATATGACCTATGGGGTCGCGCTGAACTGTGACAAGCCGCCCTACCTGTGGGGGGCGTACAGCCAGTATCTCTTTGTGGCGCCCGGGAGCAGGCTCCACCGGATCGCGCCGGAGGTCCCCGCGGAGGCCGCCTGCCTCTCCTCGGTCATCGGAAACGGCGTCCGGTGGGTGCGCACCAAGGGCGAGGTCCGGTATGGGGAGAGCGTCGCGATCGTCGGCGCGGGCGCGCAGGGGCTGGCCTCGGTGGTCGCGGCAAAGGAGTCCGGGGCATACCCGATCATGGTGATCGGCCTTACCAAGGACCGCGTCAAGTTTGAGGTCGCCCGGGAATTCGGCGCGGATTTTATCATCGACCTGCAAAAAACCGACCCGGCGGAAGAGGTCCGCAGGATTACGGGCGGGAAAATGGCGGACGTCGTCATTGAATGCGCCGGCGTGCCCGCGTCTGTGCAGACGGCCTTTCGGCTCCCGCGGGACTGTGGACGGGTTGTGCTGGCGGGCGTCAACGGCGGCAGGGAGGTCCCGCTCAAGACGGACGTGATCGTCAACAACGAGCTGGTGGTCCGGGGCGGCCACGGGCAGTCGTGGGACGTCGGGGAGGCGGCGGCGCTCATCAACAGCCGGAAATATGCCGTGGAAAAGATGATTTCCCACAGATTCCCGCTGGAAAAGGCGGAGGAGGCGATGCGGCTTTTCCTGGAGGGACCGGAGGACTGCATCCGAATCGGGCTGGTGCCTGAATCAGGGCCCCGTAAAGTGTAGGAAGAGAACAGAAACCGACGACCTGGAAGGAATGGGTAGAAAAGATGAAAAAGCTATTTTGCATCGGTTTGGCCGTCTGTATGGTTTGTCTCATTGCATTCAGCGGTTGTGGGAAACAGTCGGATTTGCCGGCGGGCAGTCCGTCGGCGCAGGCCGCCGGGGAGAACGGAGGCGGCGTGATCGTCGCAAAGTTTGCACATGCGCTTTCTCCGCAGTCTCCCTATCAGACGGGAGCGGAAAAGTTCAAGGAGCTGGTGGAAGAGAAAACGGGCGGGAAGGTCGTCATTGAAATCTATCCGAACGGGCAGCTCGGCGCGGAACGGGACCTCTTTGAGGGGCTCAAGCTCGGAACGGTCGAATTCGCCGTGGGCGGCATGGGCGTGCTTTCGCAGGCGTACGAGCCGAAGCTCGAGGTGTTCGGGCTCCCATTTATGTTTGAGAGCCGCGAGGAGGTTTATGAGGTCCTCGACGGTCCGGTCGGGCAGGAGCTTTACAAGCCGCTGCTTGAGAACCAGATCGAGATCGTCGGAAATTTTGAGGCGGGCTTCCGGCAGCTCAGCAATTCCAAACGCCCGGTCAATTCGATCGACGACGTGAAGGGCCTTAAAATCCGGACTCCGGAGGGCAGCGTCTACATCAACACCTGGAACGCGCTGGGCGCCAGCCCCACGCCGATCGCGTGGAACGAGCTCTACAGCGCCCTGCAGACCGGCGTCGTGGACGGCGCTGAGGTGCCGATCAGCAATTTTGCGACCTCCGGCTTTGGCGAGGTGCAGAAGTATTACGGCTGGATCAACTACATGTACGATTCCATCCCGTTCGGTGCGAGCAAATCCTTTATGGACAGCCTGAGCCCCGAGCTTCAGGAGGCGGTCCGCGAAGCCGCGAAGGAGGCGTGCGATTTCGAGCGGCAGACCGTCAAGGAGATGGAGGCGCAGCTTCAGGCGGAGCTGGAGGGACAGGGCGTCCAGTTCACGACGCCCGATCTGGAGCCCTTCCGCGCGGCCGTGCAGCCGATCTATGACAATTACGCCGACAAGGAAACGCTGGGCAAGGTGCAGGCCGCGCTCGGCCGCCAGTGAGAGGGTGCGCTTATGGACGGCGGAAAACAGAGGGACAAATCGAAGATCGCGGAACTGTTCCCGATCATACGCGAGATTCGGAATCAGGATCTGGCGGACAGGATCGCCGCGGTCTGGCTGCGCGCGTGGGGAATGAGCAAATGGGAGCGCCTCGAGGACGCCTGCTTCAACCCCGATATCCAGGAGAGGGACTGCCGCCTTGTCGACCATGTCAACGTGACGACGATCGCTTCCCTTCAGATGGCGAAGCTGATCGAGCGGTATCAGGGGGAATCGTTCAATTACGAACGGATTTTGACGATCGGCCTGCTGCACGACGTGAGTAAGCTGCTGGAATATGAGCCGGACGGGAAGGGCGGCTATCGGAGGTCGTCCATCGGAGAAAAGCTGCAGCACGGCTTTTACGGCGCGGTACTGGCGCGGGAGGAGGGCTTCTCCGAGGAGACGCTCCATCTCATCCTTACCCATACACCGCAGTCGAAGATGAAGCCGCAATATAAGGAAGCGATCCTGTTTTCTTACATGGACCTCTGCGACGCGGACATGGTTTTTTACGAACGCGGGCTTCCGCTTTTCGCAGAGTGAACCGGAACGAATCTATGTGTGTGCGCGGCGCCGTCACGGGGCGGCGCCGCGGGCCGCGCAAAGGGCGCGGCGAAAGGGAGGAAAAGAATGGGCCTTATCAAGAAGACGAACGAAGCCGCCGACAGGCTTTGTCAAATTCTGCTGGTCGCTTTGTTCACACTGATCATCGTCTCCTCTTTCCTGCAGGTATTTTCCCGTTTTGTCCTTGGAAAGGCGTTTGTCTGGACCGATGAATTGAGCCGCTACGGACTGGTCTGGCTGACCTTTGTGGCGGCGGGGCTCGGCTTCCGGAGGAAATCCCATGTGGCGATCGACGTCGTGATCGGCCTGTTCCCGGAAAAGCAAAAGCAGGCGGCCGCCGGGGTCCAGTCGGTGCTGGTCGCGGCGATGGCCGTGTTCCTTCTGGTCAAGGGCGTCCAGCTGGCGGGCATGACGATGGGGCAGGATTCCCCCGCGATGGGGATCCCCATGGGGATCGTCTATGCCGCAATTCCCTTTTTCAGCCTGCTGACGCTGCTGTTTTCCCTGGAGGACCTCTGCGGGCGGCTGGTCCCGCAGAAGGACTGTGAAAGGAAGGAGGGATCCCTGTGACGCTGGCGATATTGCTGATAACTTTTATCGTTCTGCTGCTCTTTGGAATGCCGATCGCAGCGGGAATCGGCATTTCCTCGATTCTGGCGCTGGTTGCGAAGGCTTCGCTTCCGCTCACGATCGTTCCCCAGCGCCTGCTGGTCGCCGTCGATTCCTTCCCGCTGCTGGCGGTGCCGTTCTTCGTGCTGGCGGGGGATATCATGTTGATGGGGGGAATCTCCGGGCGGCTGGTCAAGCTGGCGAAGGTGCTGGTGGGCAGGGCGAAGAGCGGGCTTGCCTATGTGACGATCGTGGCTTCCGCCTTTTTCGGCGCGATATCCGGTTCCGCCGCCGCGACGACGGCCGCAATCGGCGGAATGATGTACCCTGAAATGATCAAGGGAAACTATAAACCCGACTTCGCATCATTCCTGGGTGCGCTGAGTGGGACGCTCGGCCTGCTGATCCCGCCGAGCATTGCGCTCATCATCTACGGTACACAGACGAATTCCTCGGTTGGAAGCCTGTTTATGGTGAGCGCCGTCGCGGGGATCATTACGACGGTGGTCTATATGCTGACCGCGAAGCTCTCCCGAAGAGGCGGACAGGCGGCCCCGCAGGAAAAATCCGGGGAATCTGACGAAAAGTTAGGACTATGGAAAGCAGTCAAGGAAGCGTTCTGGGGCCTGCTCTCCCCGGTCATTATTCTGGGAGGCATCTATTCCGGGACCTTTACCGCCACGGAGGCCGCTGTGATCGCGGTACTCTACTCGCTGATCGTCGGCTTTTTCATCTATCGGGAGCTGACCCTCAAAAAGCTCAAGGAGGCGTTTGTCAATTCCGCGTTGACAACGGGTATGGTCCTGTTGCTGGTGGCGGTCGCGTCCCTGTTCAGCTGGATTCTTACCATTGAAAACGTCGGGCGGATGCTGGGGGACGTCGTGGTTTCCTTCGGGCTGACGACAGTCGCCTTTTTCATCACCGTGAACCTGCTCTATCTGGTCCTTGGAATGTTCATTGAAACGATTCCCATCATCATCCTGACAACCCCGATCTTTTACCCCATCGCGCTCACTCTGGGGATCGATCCAATCCATTTCGGTGTGATCACCGTCTTTAACCTTGCGTTCGGGATGGTGACGCCGCCCTTCGGGCTGGACCTCTTTGTGGCGGCGGGCTATTCCAAAAGGCCGATCCAGCGAATGGTGGCTTCGGGGAAATACTTCTATGCCGCGGGCATTGGGCTGATCTTCTTATTCAGCTTTTTCCCGCAGCTCATCATGTGGGTCCTTGAGGCGGGGAGGGAGAGAAACGTGAGAAAGGTTTTAGTGATCGGCGCGGGTCCGGCGGGTTATGTCGCGGCCCTGCGCGCGGCCCAGTTAGGCGGGGAGGTGACGCTTGTCGAGCGTGCGCAGGTGGGCGGCACCTGCCTGAACCGGGGCTGCATCCCGACGAAGGCCTATTTGAAGAGCGCCGAGATATATCGGCAGGTCCGGTCCGCGGCGGCCTACGGGATCAGTACAGGCGGTCCTGCAGTGGATTTCCCGTCGATCCGGGCGCGCAAGGACGCGGTTATCCGGCAACTGGGCCGAGGGATTCAAATGCTTTTGAAAAAAAGCGGCGTGCGGCTTGTGGAGGGGACGGCCTGCTTCCTCTCGCCGGGGGAGGTACGGGTAACGGGAACGGCAGGGGATTTCGTCTGCACGGCAGACGAAATCCTGATCGCCACGGGTTCCCGCCCGTCGGCGCCCCCGATTCCTGGATTGGAGGGAGCGGGGGTGTTTGACAGCGACCGCGTTTTTGATTTTCCCGGACTTCCGAAGAGCATCCTGATCGTCGGCGGAGGCGTGATCGGCATGGAGTTTGCGAGCTTTTACGCTTCGCTCGGGACGGATGTGACGGTGGTGGAGCTGCTGGACCGCCTGCTGCCGGGCACGGACAGGGAGATTTCCGGGCTGGTACGAAAAAAGCTGGAAGGGGAGGGGGTAACCTTCCGCCTGGGGAGCAGGCTTCTTCAGGTGGAAAGCGACTTTGACGGGACGGTGGCTACGGTTGAGGGCGACGAGGGGACGGAGGAGCTGCTGACGGACATGGTGCTGGTGGCGGCGGGCAGGCGCGCGAACTGCGAAGGGCTGCGCCCCGAGGCCGCAGGCCTCCGGACTGAACGGGGATGCCTTGTGACGGACGAAAAGGGCCGCACAAACGTTCCGCACATCTATGCGGCCGGCGATGTGACCGGCAAGATTCAGCTTGCGCACGCCGCCTCACGGGAAGCGGAGATCGCGGTGGAGGAGATGTTCGGCCTGGATACCGGGCTGACGCTCGGCGCTGTCCCGGGCTGCATCTTCACCCATCCGGAGATCGCCTTCGCCGGACTCACGGAGGAGGACGCCCAAAAGGCCGGTTATCAAACGCGGATCGGCCGCTTCCCGTTTGCCGCAAACGGGAAGGCGCTCATTGAAGGGGAACCGGACGGTTTTGTGAAGGTGGTCGCGGACGCGGTCAGCGGGACGCTGCTGGGAGTCCATATCGTCGGCCCGCAGGCAAGCAATCTGATTGGCGCGGGCGCCGTGGCGCTGTCCGCCCACATGACGGTTGGAGAGTTCGCCAATACGGTGTTTGCGCATCCGACGCTGGGGGAGGCGCTCCACGAAGCGGCGCTGGACGCTGAAAAGCGGGCGCTGCACATACCAAACTGACCGTGGCGGCGCGGAGAGGGGGAGGGCAATGCTGCTCGTTGAAAATTTTTCGATTGACCCCTATTACAACCTGGCAGCGGAGGAATACTTCCTAAAAAAGGTTCCCGATGACGTGGTCATGCTGTGGCGCAACGACCGGGCGGTTGTTGTGGGAAAGAATCAGAATTCCACCGAGGAAATCGACGCCGCATATGTCGAGGACAGGAAAATCGCGGTCGTCCGCAGGTTGACGGGCGGGGGCGCGGTTTTTCACGACCTCGGAAACGTCAACTTCACCATCATCAGCGAGGACCGCGCGGGGGAGCAATTCAATGACTACGCCCTTTTTACCAAGCCCGTGCGCCTCTTTCTGGAGACTCTGGGAATCCGGACGGAGCTGTCCGGGCGCAACGACCTGCTGGTTGACGGACGCAAATTTTCCGGAAACGCCCAGGCGCGGTATGGCGGCCGGATGCTCCATCATGGGACGATCCTCTTTGATTCCAATATGGGGGATTTGGCGGGCGCGCTAAATCCCGGTCCGCTGAAGCTCGAGAGCAAAGCGGTCAAATCGACAAAATCCCGGGTGGAAAATCTGATTTCCCACCTGCCGGAGCCAATGACGGTGGAACGGTTCTGCGCGGAGCTCCGCCGTTTTTTCCTCACGTACTTCCCGCAGGCTTCCCCCTATGGGATCGGCCCGGCGGACGACACGGAGATCCGGGCGCTGGTCCGTCAAAAATATGGAACGTGGGAGTGGAATTATGGGGAGTCGCCGCCATATACCTTCCGCAATGTAAAAAAACTTTCATTCGGGATTGTGGACCTCCGCATGGAGGTCGTGGAGGGCAGAATCCAAAACGCCCGCTTTTTCGGCGATTTTTTCGGACGCCGGGAGATCGACGGACTGGAACGGGCCCTGAAAGGCGTCCGCCACAGCCGGGACGCGCTGGAGGACCTTCTGCGGGGAATCCCGGTCGGGGAATACCTCTCCGGCTGCTCCCGGGCGGAGCTTTCCGGGCTCTTCTTTTAGATGGCGCGCGATGATAAAAATAACGCTGCTTGCCAACGCGGGCCTGCTGCTCGAGGCGCCGGGAGCGAGGCTGCTCGTGGACGCGCTGTTTTCGCTCCCGGCGCCCGGCTTCAGCGCGCCTTCCGGGCAGATGCTGGATTCGGCCCTCCGCGGCGGGGTGGACTGCCTGCTGGTCACCCACCGCCATCCCGACCATTTTTCAGAGGAACTGGCAGAACGGTACGCCGCCCACGGGGATTTGGCAGAGATTCTGCTCCCGGAGACGGAACCGGGACAGACGGTCAGCCGGCCAGGCTGGTCGGTCGAAGTCATACGAACAGGGCATCTGGCTGGTGGGAATGCGTTTGGCGCTGTTCCCCATAACTGTTACCTGATTGATCTTTTTGGCGTTCGGCTGCTCATTACAGCTGATGCGGAATTTCGGGTTCCAAAGGCCGCCAAGGCGTTTTGCAATGCGCGGGCCGACGTGATTTTTGTTAATCCGGTTTTCTTCTCAAACTCCGTGGGGCAGCGAATTCTGCGGGACTGTGCGCCGCGCTTGGTGTGCGTCTATCACGTCCCGTTCCTGAAGGACGATATCGGGGGGCTGCGGCGGCTTGCCGCCGGGAGCTTGAGGCGGTTCGGCAGCGCGCATAATCGAGTGGAGGCACTGATGGAGGAAGGCCAAACATTGTTTTACTGAGCTGGCTGAAAAGCCCCGACGGTTATACCCCCGAGCTCCTGAAATATCAATAGCGGAATAGCTTTAGGCCGCAGGTCACAAAATATCCCCAAATCACTTCCCGCAAAAAAGCGAACCCGGGACCGATCAAAGATCGGTCCCGGGTTCGCTTTTTTGGGCATAAATGGGAAAAATGGATCGGTTTCAAAAGGTACACATTATAAAACATGGGGGAAATCTCTATTGTTCCCACATAATAAGGGAATAATTTTTTAATAAGGAAATTGTTGTTAAGAGTATATCATTTTTTCCTGCGGTTGACAACCAAAAATTTTTATAAATTCTTAGATATTATTTTATTTTACAGGTCACAAAAAGCGTACTTTTTGAGACATTTTTGAGCATCAAGTCCAGTAATAAATCGGAGGATCGGATATGGCAAAGAGGTCCAGGCAGCAGTTGGGGAACATCCCTGTGACCATGATATGCGTGAATGCGGTGACGGAAACCACGATCAGCGGCTGTTTTGGAGAGGGGGCCCTGGCGGACAGCGTGCCCCTGCGGACGGCGAGCGGGGAATTTTATAACGGCGGCTTTGCGGAGAAGCTGCCTTTCACCGGATTTTACGACCTGGTCATGAAGCTGGACGCCGTCTTCGACTATTTCTCCTTCCCCCAGCGGGGCACTCAGCTGCGCACGGCCGGGAAACCGGGCCCGGCGGCGCGGTTCGTGCAAATGAAGGAGGACGTCCTGCCCCGGCTGACGCAGCAGTGGAACGAACGGGTGATGCAGGAAGGCTGGGGCAGTTGCGCGACCTTTTCGGTGC
>NZ_JAPJQF010000003.1:0-152082 GCF_030825285.1 Anaerotruncus massiliensis (ex Togo et al. 2026) | reverse complement strand
GGCGACCACCGATATATACCCGCCCACTTGTTGGTGGGCTGCGTCTGTTGTGTATAAGAGCCCGCCCCTGCGGGGCCCTGCCTCGGGCCCCGCGCCGCTGGGCCACATGCCCTCGCGCGCGGTCCGCCCTGCGGGTCGCGCGCTTCGGGGCTCGGGGTTCCGGCCCGCCGGTTGCCGCATCCGCTCGCGAAAAGTCCAATTTAGCGCAGTCAGGGGTACCCAAAGGCTCCGCCTTCGCGGCGCTCGCAAAGTCTCCTAAAAGACTGGAGGGTTTCACAATGGCCAACTACGCCGACTGCCCAAACTATCTCAGTGAATTCCTGTTTTATATGCTGACGATCAAAGGCCGTTCCCAGCGCACGGTCGACGCCTATTATATCGATCTGCGCACCTTTCTGCGCTACATCAAGTGCGTCAAGCTCGTGAACGGCAACCCCGACGACCCGGAGTTCTTCGACCAACTCTCGATCAGGGATATCCCGCTCGAGACGGTCGCCTCCATTACCCTCTCGGACGTCTACCAGTTCCTCAACTACGCGGCCTCCGACCGGGACAACAACGCCAAGACCCGCTCACGCAAGGTATCGTCCATCCGGGCCCTCTTTAACTACCTGACGATCAAATCGGGCGTGCTCAAGACGAACCCGGTGGAGAACCTTGAGGTGCCGTCCGTGCGCAAGTCGATGCCGCGATACCTGACGCTGGAAGAGAGCCTCGAGCTGCTGACCCACGTCGACCCGGCGTCGCCGAGCTACGAACGGGATTTCTGCATCGTGACCCTCTTTCTCAACTGCGGCATGCGGCTTTCCGAGCTGGTCGGCATCAACCTCTATGACATCCGCGACGACACGATCAAGCTGCTCGGCAAAGGCAACAAGGAACGCGTGATTTACCTCAACGACGCCTGTCAAAAGGCGCTGGACGCCTATCTTGTGAAGCGGAAGCCGGCGCAGGGCGTCAAAGACCGCGACGCGCTGTTCCTCTCCTCCCGTGGAACACGGATTTCGCCCCGGCGGGTCGAGCAGATCATTGAGGAATGCCTGCGCAATGCGGGGCTTTCCGGCCAGGGCTATTCGCCGCACAAGCTGCGCCACACCGCCGCGACGCTCATGTACCAGCACGGTGGCGTGGATATCCGCGTGCTCAAGGAGATTCTCGGGCATGTGAGCCTCTCCACGACCGAGATCTATACCCACGTCTCCGACCGGCAGATGGAAAAAGCGGCGAAACAATCGCCGCTTTCGGGGGTCGCACCAAAGAAAAAGTCAAAGGTGCCGAAGGTCCCGGACTCAGAGGACGAATAGCCCGCCAAAGCGGGTCACGAGCAGCGCGTCGAACAGCGCGATCAACAAACATATTCCCGTAAAGATTAAGTACTTTACGCAGTAACGTTTGATTCTTCGCGACCCGTTTTCATCGGGCGCGACGAGGGCCGAACGCAGCAGCGTAACCGACAGACGCAGCGACGAGCGGCTCGCCAGGATCAGCAGCAGGGTGCTCAGGAACATCGTAGGAAGCAGCAGGAACGCGACGTAGCGGATCGCGGACGTGCCGTACTGCGCGTAGAGCATGCCGATCGAGAACCCATACCCGAGTCCTTTGAAAAGTGGCACGGCAAAGATGATGATCTGGGCGATCGTGCAGAAACCGCAGAAGAAGAGCACCGCCAGCGCCGCAAAGGTCGAACAGAAGGTCGACGCGGCGATCGAGGCGAACGCCAGCGTCTGCCGCCGTTCCACATAGCCCCCGAGGATCACCTGAAGGGCCGCGCGGGTGTCCAGCCCCGACCGGCTGACGAGCAGCGTGCCGAAGAGCAGGCCCGCCAGAAAGCAGAGCCCCAGCGCCCAGGTGGATAAACTGCGCGAGGAAAACAAAGAGGACCGCATGGAAGCCCGCCCCTCCGACGCCGGACGCATCGGCTGTAGGGGCGGAAGTCCACGTGCGGTCCTCTGCTGCTGTAAAATCTTGTCCCAATCCGCGGCGGTAAAGCTCATTGCAACCATCCTTTCCTTTTTGCCTCAGGAAAGGATATGCGATTTCGCTAAATTTTATGCCTCCCCCGCCCGGTTATTTCCCGAGCTCATAGGCGCGGCGCACCGTGTCGTCAAAGCAGGCGATCAGCGCCTTGTCGAAGCCGCAGCGTTCGAGCGCCGCGAGCCCCTCGAAAGTCGTCCCCTTGGGTGATGTGACCATGTCGATCAGCTCCTGATGGCTCTTCCCCGACTCGAGCATCATCCTGGCCGAGCCGATCAGCGTGTTGCAGAAGAGCCGGTTGGCCACGTCCGCGTCGAAGCCGAGCTCGACGGCCCGGTCGACGAATACCTTCGCGAAGAGATAGATATATGCGGGGCTCGAGCCGTTGAGCGGGATGACCTCGTTCATCTTGTCCGGGGAAACCTCCTCGACGCCGCCCGCCGACGCAAAGACCGACTTGACGAACGCGAACTCCTCTTCGGTGGCGGGTGCGACCCGGCTCATCGCCGTGGAGCCGCAGCCGATGAGCAGCGGCGTGTTGGGCATGACCCGCACGACCTTTGCGTCGCAGCCGAGCGCCTCCTTGATGAATTCCGCGCTGATGCCCGCCGCGATCGTGACGAACACCGTTTCGGGGCGCGGATGGCCTTTGATTTCGGCCAGCACATCCGCAAAGTTCTGCGGCTTTACAGACAGCACGACATAGTCGCAGCCGTCCACAAGCGCCGCCGCGCTCGCAGACACCTTGAACCCGCGCGCCGCGTAGTGTTCCCGCTGGCTTTCGCGGATGTCGTAGACGGCGACCTGCGCCGGTGCGAGCATCCCCGAGCCGGTGATGCCGTCGATGATGGCGCCGGCCATGTTGCCTGCGCCGATAAATCCGATCTTGCAGTCCACAGGAGGTCCTCCCCTCTTAAAGCGTCGCCGCTTTGATCATAATTGCGCACTCCAGCCGCTTTTTTTCCAGCTCGCAGGAGAGCTTGTAGGGCTTCAGGATGTCGCCGCTGTACTGCATGCTGTTGGCGTTGCAGCCGCCCGAGCAGTAGAATTTGGCCCAGCAGTTTTTGCACTCGGGCTTGCCGTAGACGGTCGCGGCGGCAAATTTGCACTTGAGGTCGAAGTCGAGCGACTGGTCGAAGACGTTTCCCATCTTCCAGCCGTCGTGGCCGACGAACTGGTGGCAGGGGTAGACGTCGCCCGACGGGGTGATCGCGACGTACTCGTTGCCGCAGCCGCAGCCGCGCAGCCGCTTGATCGCGCAGGGTCCCTGGTCGAGGTCGAGCATGAAGTGGAAGAAATTGAAATCCTTCGGCGTGCCGTGCCGCTCGATCATAATCTTCGCGAGCCGCTCATACTCGGCAAACACCTCGGGCAGGTCCTCACCGGTCAGCGCGTAGGGCTCCGCCGGATCGGTGACGACCGGCTCGACCGACACCTGGTCAAAGCCCATGTCGGAGAGGTGCAGCACATCCTCCGCGAAATCCTTGTTGTATTTGGTGAAGGTGCCGCGCGCGTAGTACTGGTCGTAGGGACCGTTCCTGCGCTTTTCGACGAGCTTCTGGAACTTGGGCAGGATGCTGTCGTAGCTGCCGCGCCCGTCGACGCGCACCCGCACCCGGTCGTTGACCTCCCGGCGCCCGTCGATGGAAAGCACGACGTTGGACATTTCCCGGTTGATAAAATCGATCTTGTCGTCGTCGAGCAGCAGGCCGTTCGTCGTGATCGTGAACCGGAAGAGCTTGCCATGCTCCTGCTCGAGCGAGCGGGCGTACCGGACGATCTCCTTGACCACCTCGAAATTCATGAGCGGTTCGCCGCCGAAGAAGTCCACCTCGAGGTTGTGGCGACCGCAGGAGTACTTGATGAGGTAATCGATCGCCGCCTTCCCCACTTCCAGGGACATCAGCTCGCGGTGGCCCATATATTCGCCCGTGTCCGCGAAGCAGTATTTGCACCGCAGGTTGCAGTCGTGCGCAATATGTAAGCACATCGCCTTGACCGGCGACGGGGTCATGAGCTTTGCGAACTGGTCATAATCGTCGCTCGAGCAGAGCTGGTCCGCTTTCTGGAGCGCGAGCAGCTCCCGGAAGGCGTCCTCGACCTCCTCCCGCGCGTATTGGGGCGTAAAGCGGTCGAAGGCCTCCCCGGGACAGCTTTCGGGGATCGGATCCCCAAGCATGTCCAGCAGATCAAAGGAAAGGTCGTCCATGAGGTGCACCGCGCCGGAGTTGACGTCGAGCACGATATTGTAGCCGTTGAGTCTGTACTGGTGTATCATTCCAATCTCCCCACATAAAGATAAGGGCAGTCGTCCGACTGCCCAAAACCGCGATAAAGAAAGGATGGCAGTTAAAAAACTGCCATGCCTTTTTTACTTATTCTTGTTCTCGCACTTCTGGTTGGCGACGGTGCAGGAGGTCTTGCAGGCCGACTGGCAGGAGGCCTGGCACTCGCCGCAGCCGCCCTTGACGGCGGATTCCTTGAGGTTCGCGCTGTTGATCGTCTTGATATGTTTCATTGGTATCCCCTCGTTTCTTTTGATTTCTGCCAACAAGTATAGCATATCCCCGCTGGTAATTCAAGCCGGCAGGCCCGGAAATCGGTTCCGGCCGGCCCGTTTTCAGCGGAATTTTTTACGCCGGTTGACGCCGATGATGCCGCCGAGCGCCGCCGCGAGCAAAACCGCGGCCAGCTTTGTGAGCGCCACCATGCCGAACCCGCCGCCGTCGACGGCGAGGCTCGCAAGGCTCAGAATCACGAAGAGGCAGGCGCCGCAGCAGAGTCCGAGCAGCATGCCCTTTTCGCGCGCGAACGCGGCGGAGACATACCCCGCGACGAATCCGCCGAACACAAAGATCAGCGTGGCGATCAGCGAGACGGCCGACTGCGGAATATCCCGCAGCCCCATCACGGCGGACATGATCAGAAGCAGCAGGAAGCACGCGCCTGCACCGAATAAAATGCCGTAAGTAACCGGCCGGATGAAGCGCTTCGCGCCGTGAACGTCGGGCTGTCTCACCTGAACTCCCCCTTTACTGTTACAGGATATTCAGGGAAGCCACCCAATATGCCGGGCACGGCTTACTTCTCCTTCTTCTTGTCCTTCTTCTCCGGAACGGCGGACTCGTGCGGTGTGTTGTTCGCCTGGATGGCCCAGCGCGCGATGCGGATTTTGCTGCGGTCGGAGCCGGTCTCGATCAGGAGGTAATCGTCCTTAATGACGACGACGGTGCCGATCACGCCGCCGATCGTAACGATCTCATCGCCCACCTCGAGGTTGGCGCGCATCTGCTGGGTCTCCTTGTCGCGCTTTTTCTGCGGACGGATGAGCATAAAGTAGAAGATTACAAAAATTAAAATCAGCGGCAAAAAGCTGCCAAGGGTGGCCATCGTCTGTTCGTTCATGGTAATACCTCCAAAATTCTCTTTCAGGATACTTGTACTATTATAGCGTGTCCGGGCCTGTCTTGCAAGGAAAATTTGTATAAAGATACAGATAAATCCCTTCAGATGCGCCGTCCCAGAATGGGCACCCAGTGCCGGCGGAAGGCGTCGTAGGTCCCCTGCTCGATCGCCTCGCGGATCTTTTCCATCAGCGTGTTGTAGAAGTAGAGGTTGTGCTGGACGCCCAGCCGCATCCCGAGCATCTCGTTCACGCGGAAGAGGTGCCGCAGGTAGCCACGGGAAAAATTCCGGCAGGTCGGGCACCCGCAGTGCTCGTCGAGAGGGCTCTCGTCGGTCTTGTATTTTTCATTGTGCAGGATGCGGATGCCGTCCCAGGTGAAAAGCGTCCCGTGCCGCGCGTTGCGGCTGGGCATCACGCAGTCGAAGAGGTCGATGCCCCGGTAGACCCCCTCGATGATGTTGACGGGCGTGCCCACCCCCATCAGATATCGGGGCCTGTCCGCGGGCATATGCGGCTCGACCGCCTCGATCGTGTCGTACATCTCCTGCGCGGTCTCCCCCACCGCGAGTCCGCCGATCGCGTAGCCGTCCAGCCCGAGCGCGGCGATCTCCTGCATGTGCCGCACGCGCAGGTCGGCGTAGGTGCTGCCCTGGTTGATGCCGAAGAGCATCTGGCGCGGGTTGAGGGTGTCGGGCTGGGCGTTCAGGCGCGCCATCTCCTCCTTGCAGCGGACGAGCCAGCGGGTGGTGCGGGCAATCGAACGCTCGGTATAGTCGTAGGGCGCGGGGTTTTCGATGCACTCGTCGAAGGCCATCGCAATCGTCGAGCCGAAGTTCGACTGGATGCGCATGCTCTCCTCCGGGCCCATGAAGATCCGTTTGCCGTCAAGGTGGCAGGCGAAGGTGACGCCCTCCTCCTTAATCTTGCGCAGCTTGGCGAGGGAAAACACCTGGAACCCGCCGCTGTCGGTCAAAATCGGGCGGTGCCAGTTCATGAACTTGTGCAGCCCGCCCATCGCGTGGATGACATCGTCGCCCGGGCGCACATGCAGGTGGTAGGTGTTGCAGAGCTCCACCTGGCATTTGAGCTCCACGAGGTCGGTCGACGAGATGCCCCCCTTGATCGCGGCTGAGGTGCCGACGTTCATGAAGGCGGGGGTCTGTACGGTGCCGTGCACCGTCTCAAAGGTCCCCCGGCGGGCGTGTCCGTCCTGCTTTAATAAGGTATACAAAATCGCTCCTCCTTTCCAGGGAGGGCTTTTGAAAAAGCCCCCCTGGACCCCGAAAACTTTGATCGGGCCGTCCGCCGCCCGTAATCGCGGGCACTTTCCGCGCCGGAAATTTTGCATGAGGGCCCTGGAAAAGTCCCTAGGGCCCAGAAAGCTTTTGCCAGGCCGTCCGCCGCCCGTAATCGCGGGCGCTTTCCGCGCCGGAAAAATCCTCCACCTCACGGACGGCGCGTGCGTCCATTCGCGGCGGCCGGCCTGAACCGGAAGTTTTGAAAAGGTTCTAAGGAAAACTTTTACAAAAGTTTTCCCTTAGAGGATCAGCATGGAATCGCCGAAGGAGAAAAACCGGTAGTTCTCCTTCACGGCAGTCTCATAGGCGCGCATCGTGTGCTCATAGCCCGCGAATGCGCTCACCAGCATGATGAGGGTGCTTTCGGGCAGGTGGAAGTTGGTGATGAGCCCGTCGAGCACCTTGAACCGGTAGCCCGGATAGATGAAGATGCTCGTGTCGTCGTCGTCCTCACGGACCTCGCCGAGCTTGGTCGCGACCGACTCCACCGTGCGGCAGCTCGTGGTGCCCACCCCGATCACCCGTTTGCCGCGCGCGTGGGTCTCGTTGATGAGGTCGGCGGTCTCCTTCGGCAGATGGTAGTGCTCCGAGTGCATGTGGTGCTTGGTCACGTCCTCCACCTTGACGGGCCGGAAGGTGCCGATGCCGACGTGGAGGATCACCTCCGCGATGTTGACGCCCTTGTGGCGCAGCTTGTCCATCAGCTCGGTGGTGAAGTGCAGCCCCGCGGTGGGCGCGGCGGCGGACCCGAGCTGCTTGGAATAGACGGTCTGGTAGCGCTCGTTGTCCTCGAGCTCGGCGGTGATATAGGGCGGCAGGGGCATATTGCCGATCTTTTCGAGGATGGGATAGATGTTGGTCCCCTCGTAGTGCATCCGCACGAGGCGGTTTCCCCCCTCGACGGTGGCGAGAATCTCCCCGACGAGCAGCCCGCCGCCAAAGACGAACCGCGCGCCCGTCTTGGCCTTTTTCCCCGGCTTCACCATGACCTCCCAGACGTCCTTCTCCTTCTGGTCGAGCAGGAGGAACTGCATATGCCCGCCGGTGCCCTCCTTCACGCCGAAGAGGCGCGCGGGGATGACCCGGGAGGTGTTGATGACGAGCGTGTCCCCCGCTTCCAGGTAGTCGGGCAGGTCGTAAAAATGCCGGTGTTCGAGCTCCCCCGTCTCGCGGAAGAGATGGAGCATGCGCGAGTGGTCGCGCGGCTCGATGGGGGTCTGCGCGATCTGCTCCTGCGGCAGGTCGAAGTAAAAATCGGATGTCTTGAGCATGGGGCGGATCCTTCCTGACAGATTCAACGCATTTTTCCGACATTGCCGGATAGGCATTGGTTTTATTGCGGTAAATCATCAAAATTTGTTGACATAAGAGGGCTTCGATGATAATATAACTAGTAATAAACCGAGCCGGTAGAGGCGCGTCTTTCATCAGTAGCCGGAAAGAGACTGCCAGAGTCGTTGAAAAGCCGTGTGAAAGGGACAGACGCCGAAGGGGACGCCTGGCGGCCGTTCCCTGGGCGCATCGCCGAAAGGCATGCGACTGTCATCATTGAACTGTGATGGAGAGCTATGGCGGGGCGGTTGGACGCGGCGGATTCCGCGCGTTCGCACGCGCCGATAACTTCTCTATTATAGTGCAATTCATGCCGGTTTTCAACCGGTTTTTTTATTGCCGGATCAGACGGCTATGGAAAGGAAGTTGTTCCCTATGAAGCAGTATCAGGTCGGGGTCGTCGGGGCGACCGGCATGGTCGGCCAGCGGTTCGTCTCCCTGCTGGAAAACCATCCGTGGTTTCGGGTTGCGGTGCTCGCGGCTTCTCCCCGCTCGGCGGGCAAAACCTATGAGGAGGCCGTCGGCTCCCGCTGGGCGATGTCCACTCCCATGCCCGAGGCCGTCAAAAAGATGGTCGTGCTCGACGCGTCAGACGTAAAGGCGGTCGCCTCGAAGGTGGATTTCATCTTCTGCGCGGTCGATATGAAAAAAGACGAAATCAAAGCGCTCGAGGAGGCGTACGCCAAGGCGGAATGCCCCGTCATCTCCAACAACTCCGCCCACCGCATGACCCCCGACGTGCCGATGATCATCCCTGAGGTGAACCCCGGGCACGCGGAGGTCATCCCCTTCCAGCGCGCGCGCCTCGGCACCAAACGCGGCTTCATCGCCGTCAAGTCCAACTGCTCGCTGCAGAGCTACGTCCCCGCGCTGCACCCGCTCATGGCGGACTACGGCGTGACGAAGACCCTCGTCTGCACCTACCAGGCGATTTCCGGCGCGGGCAAGACGTTCGATCGCTGGCCGGAGATGGTCGACAACGTCATCCCCTACATCGGCGGCGAGGAGGAAAAGAGCGAGCAGGAGCCGCTCAAAATCTGGGGCTCCATCAAAGATGGCGTGATCGTTCCGGTCGAAAGTCCGTCGATCACCGCCCAATGCCTGCGGGTCGCCTGCTCGGACGGGCACATGGCGGCGGTCTTCGTGAGCTTTGACAAAAAGCCCTCGATCGATGAAATCAAGGAAAAGTGGGCCTCCTTCGCGGGCGAGCCGCAGAAGCTCGACCTGCCCAGCGCCCCCAAACAGTTCCTGCGCTACTTCGAGGAGCCGGACCGCCCGCAGACGAGGCTCGACCGCAACCTCGAAAACGGCATGGCGGTGTCGATCGGCAGGCTGCGCGAGGACACCCAGTACGACTACAAATTTGTGTGCCTCTCCCACAACACCCTGCGCGGGGCGGCGGGCGGCGGCGTCCTGCTGGCCGAGCTGCTCGCGGCAAAGGGCTATTTTGACTGAATTTAACCGGAAGGGCTGATGGACCAATGAAGAAGACCATTTTCACCGGCGCTGGCGTTGCAATCGTCACGCCGATGCACGACGACCTTTCGATCAACTGGGAGCTGCTCGGCGAACTGATCGACTACCAGATCGACAACGGCACCGATGCGATCGTCATCGTCGGCACGACCGGCGAGGCCTCCACCCTCACCGACGAGGAACACGTCAAGGCCATCCGCTACGCCGTCGAACGCACGGCGGGACGCGTCCCCGTCGTGGCGGGCACCGGCAGCAACCACACCGACTACTCCCTCTGGCTCTCCAAGGAGGCCAAACAGGCGGGCGCCGACGGACTGCTGCTCGTGACCCCCTACTACAACAAGACCTCGCAGGCGGGGCTGGTCCGCCACTTCCTCGCGGTCGCGGACACCGTGGACCTGCCCGTCATCCTCTACAACGTCCCCAGCCGCACGGGCATGAACATCCAGCCGAAGACCTACCTGGAACTTTCGAAGCATCCGAATATCGTCGCGGCCAAGGAGGCCAGCGGCAACATCTCGCAGATCGCGATGATCCGCAGCCTCTGCGGCGACGGGCTCGACATCTATTCGGGCAACGACGACCAGATTGTGCCGATCCTCTCGCTCGGCGGCAAGGGGGTCATCTCGGTGCTCTCCAACGTCGCGCCGCGCCAGACCCACGACATCTGCCAGCTCTATTTCGACGACAAGGTCAGGGAGAGTGCCGATTTGCAGGTGAAGCTCCTGCCTCTCATCAACGCGCTCTTCTGCGACGTCAACCCCATCCCGGTCAAGGAGGCCGTGGCGATGATGGGCTGGCAGGCCGGCCCCTGCCGCCTGCCCCTCACCGGGCTCGGTGAGGAGAACCGTGAGCTGCTCAAACGGGAAATGAAGGCCGCGGGACTGATCTGAGGCCCCGCGCATCTGGAGGTTCAAATGAAAAGGATCGTACTATCGGGCTGTAACGGAAAGATGGGGCGGATGATCGCCTCCTGCGTCAAGGGGCGCGACGACTGCACCGTCGTCGCGGGCATCGACGTGAGCGGAGAGGTGCTGGACGCGTTCCCCGTCTTTACCTCCCCCGCCGGGTGCCAGGTGGAGGCCGACGTCATCATCGACTTCTCCCACCCCAGCGCCCTCGCTCCCCTGCTCGACTATGCCGCGGCCACCCGCACGCCCGCCGTTATCGCGACGACGGGGCTCTCCTCCGACCAGGTCGCGCTCATCCGCGAGACATCGGCGCGGGTGCCCCTCTTCTTTACCGCGAACATGTCGCTGGGGGTGAACCTGCTCGTCGAGCTCGCCAAAAAGGCGGCGGCCGTGCTGGGCGGGCAGTTCGATATCGAGATCATCGAGAAGCACCACAACCAGAAGATCGACGCGCCCAGCGGCACCGCGCTCATGCTCGCGGACGCGATCTCCGGCGTGCTCCCGGAGGAGCCGCAGTACGTCTACGACCGCCACGCGGTGCGCCGCAAGCGCGGCAAAAACGAGATCGGCCTGCACGCGGTGCGCGGCGGCACGATCGTCGGCGAACACGAGGTGATCTTCGCCGGGCGGGACGAGGTGCTGACCCTCTCCCATTCGGCGATGAGCAAGGAGGTTTTCGCCACGGGGAGCATCAACGCGGCGCTCTTCCTCTGCGGGAAGGAAAACGGCCTTTACAGCATGGGCGATCTGGTGTAAAAAGGATGGAGGATTGGATATGAACGGCGTATCGAAAATTACCGTGACCGAGGATGTGGCGCTCGTCACCTTCCGCAGGGTTCCCAACGACCTGGGGGTGCTCGCGTCGATCTTTACCCAGCTGGCGGACGCAAAGGTGAACCTCGACATGATCAGCCAGACGGCGCCCCAGGGGCACCGGATCGACATCTCCTTCACGCTGCATTCCAGCCAGCTGATCGAGGTGCTCGGGCTCGCCACCAGATTCCAGGCGGCGCACGAGCTCAAGCCGATGGTGAGCAACGGAAACTGCAAGATCGAGCTCTACGGCGAGGAGATGCGCGAGCGGTACGGCGTGGCCTCCGCCGCGATCGCCGCCGTCGCCGGGACCGACGCGGAGCTCACCCTCATCAGCACCGGAGAGGTGGAGATTTCCCTGCTGGTGCCGCAGTCGAGCTGCGACGAGGCGGTCCGCGCGCTTGAAGAGGCGTTCGGCGTCAAGGCAGACTGACCCCGGTTGAAACCGGAAGGCCCCGCAGCGGCGTTGCCGCTGCGGGGCCTTTTTACCTTCAGGTGTTGTGGTCGCTCTCGTGGAACTGTTTGAGGTTGCCGATCTTCTGCCGGCGCGCCTCCAGAATCTCCTCAATGCGAGCGAGCGGGATATCCTGCTGGGCCATCATCACGAGCAGGTGGTAGATGAGGTCGCAGATCTCCTCCTCGGTCTCCTCGTTTTTGCCGTTTTTGGCGGCAATGATGACCTCGCTGCACTCCTCGCCGCATTTTTTGAGAATCTTATCGAGGCCCTTTTCAAACAGGTAGCAGGTGTAGGAGCCCTCCTGCGGATGGTCGCGCCGGTCGAGCACCACCTCGTATAGGCCGTTCAATACGTCGTTCATCATGCTTTTCCCTCCCAGATCTCTTTAAAGAAACAGCTGTGCGCGCCGGTATGGCAGGCGTTGCCTGTCTGCTCCACCGTGACGAGCAGCGTGTCGTCGTCGCAGTCGGCGCGCAGGTCCACCACCTTTTGAAGATGCCCCGATGTCGCGCCTTTATTCCAAAGCTCCCGCCGCGATCGGCTCCAGAACCAGGTATACCCCGTCTCGAGGGTCCTTTGCAGGCTCTCGCGGTTCATGTAGGCGAGCATCAGCACCTCGCCGGTGCCCGCCTCCTGCACGATCGCGGGGATGAGCTCGGATTTCTGAAAATAGACGTCCAGATCACGCATCGCGCTGCCTCCTGACCGGGATATTTTTCGCCGCGAGGTGGTCCTTGACCTCCCCGACCGTCAATTCGCGGAAATGAAAGAGGGACGCGGCGAGCGCGGCGTCCGCGCCCGTCCGCTCGAAGACCTCGGAGAAGTGCTCGAGCTTCCCGCAGCCGCCCGACGCAATGACCGGAATCCGCACCGCGTCGGACACCGCGCGGGTGAGTTCGAGATCGAAGCCGTTTTTGCAGCCGTCGGTGTCCATCGAGGTGAGCAGGATCTCCCCCGCGCCGAGCCGCTCGCAGGTTCTTGCCCACTCGACGGCGTCGAGCCCCATATCGATCCGCCCGCCGTTCACGACGACGGTGAAGCCCCCCTCCGGCCTCCTGCGCGCGTCGATCGCCACGACGACGCACTGGCTGCCGAACTGTTCGGCGGCCTCGCTGATGAGCTTCGGATCCCGCACCGCCGCGGAGTTGACCGAAATTTTGTCCGCGCCCGCGCGCAGCAGCGCGCGAAAGTCGTCCACCGACCGGATGCCCCCGCCGACGGTGAGCGGCACGAAGACGTTGCGCGCCGTCTCCCGCACGACGTCGATCATCGTGCTGCGGCCCTCGTGGGTCGCGGTGATGTCGAGGAAGGTGATCTCGTCCGCGCCCTGCCGGTCGTACTCGATCGCGCAGTCGACCGGGTCGCCGACCTCCTTGATGCCGACGAAGTTGACCCCTTTGACCACCACGCCGTCGCGCACGTCGAGGCATGGGATGATGCGTTTGGCTAACATGGTTGATCACCCGCCGTTTCGATTGCCTCCCGCAGGGAGAGGCTTCCCGTGTAGAGCGCCTTGCCGCAGATGACCCCGTGGAGGCCGAGGCGTCCGCACGCCTCGATGTCGCGCAGGTCCCGCACGCCGCCGCTCGCGATGATGTTGCAGGAGACGGCCTTTTCGAGCGTGGCAAGCTGCTCCAGGTTGAGCCCGCCGAGCATCCCGTCCCGGGAAATATCTGTAAAGATAATCGTCTTGACACCCGCCTGCTCCATCTCTTTGGCGAGATCGAGATAGCCGACGCTACTCGTGTCGAGCCAGCCCTCGGTGGCCACCATTCCCTCCTTCGCGTCGATGCCCACGGCAATCCGGTCGCCGTAGGCGGCGGCCGCCTCCCGCACGAGGACGGGGTTCTTGACCGCGATGGAGCCCAGGATTACCCGGGAAATTCCGTTTTCCAGGTAGTATTCGATCGTTTTCCGGTCGCGGACGCCGCCTCCCAGCTCCACCTTGAGCCCGGAGGTCCTGGCGATCTCCAGAAAGAGCGGCGCGTTTTTCACTTCGCCCTCCTTCGCTCCGTCGAGGTCGACCATGTGGATCCACCTGGCGCCCGCCGCGAGAAAGGACGCGGCGGTCTCCCCCGCGTCTTCGGCGACCTTGTGGGCCGTCGAGAAGTCCCCCTTCCGCAGGCGCACGCAACAGCCGTCCTTGATGTCGATCGCAGGTAAAATGATCATTGGCACAACCTCGCAAAGTTTTTGAGCATGTTTAACCCCACTTCCCCGCTCTTTTCCGGGTGGAACTGCGCGCCGTAGACGCTGCCGCGGCAGACGAGCGCGGGGACGCGCTCGCCATAGACGGTGTGGCAGGAGATGTTTTCCTCCGGCGTATCCGCGCAGAAGGAGTGGACGAAATAGACGTAGTCGCCCGTCTTTGTCCCGCCGGTCAGCTCGCAGGGATGGAGCACCGTCAAATCGTTCCAGCCCATGTGCGGGATCTTCAGCCCGCCGGCGTCAAGAAGCCGCACGCTTCCGGGGATGAGCCCCAGCCCCTCGGTCTCCCCGAATTCAAAGCTGCGCTCGAAGAGCATCTGCATCCCGAGGCAGATGCCGAGCAGCGGCTTTTTTTGCGCCTCGGCCTGGATCACCGGGACGAGCCCGGAGGCGCGCAGGCGCTTCATCGCGTCTGGAAACGCGCCCACGCCGGGCAGAATCATCCCGTCGCACCCCTCTAGCATCGCCGGGTCGCGCGTGATGCAGAAGGTTTCGTTGAGATAGGTCAGCGCGTTCTGGACGCTGAAGAGGTTGCCCGCGCCGTAGTCGATGATCGCGATCATATCAGAGCACCCCTTTGGAGGAGAGCGCCCCTTCGCCCGCGGGGGAAACCGCGATGCGAAGCGCGTGCGCGGCCGCCTTGAAGAGGGCCTCGATCTTGTGGTGGTCGTTTTCTCCGTAGGGCACGCGCAGGTGCAGGGTGATCCCGGCGTTCTGCGCGAAGGCGCGGAAGAATTCCCCCGTCATGCAGCAGTCGAACGCGCCGACCGACGGGTTCCGGTAGGCGCAGTCGAAGACGAGGAAGGGCCTGCCGCTGATGTCGAGCGCGCAGAAGGCGAGCGCCTCGTCCATGGGGACCAGGAAGCTGCCGTAACGGGCGATCCCGTCCCGTCCGCCGAGCGCCTTCAGGAGCGCCTGTCCGAGCACGATGCCCACGTCCTCCACCGAGTGGTGGCAGTCGACCTCAAGGTCGCCGGTCATGTTGAGCGCAAGGTCGAAACCCCCGTGCACCGCGAAGGCGGCGAGCATGTGGTCGAAGAAGCCGATCCCGCTCGTGCCGGTAAAACGCCCCTTGCCGTCAAGGCTGAGCGTCAGCTCGATATCGGTCTCCCTGGTCGTGCGCCGAATGGTGGATTCACGCATCGGTTTGGCCCCCTATCGTAAAATTTCCCTGAGGGTGGAAAGCAGCGCGCGGTTTTCGATCGGCGCGCCCGCGGAGACGCGCAGGCGGTCGCCCATCAGCCGCACGGCGATGCCGCGCGCCAAAAGCGCCTCATAGACGCCCTTGGCGTCGGTCAGGCGCAGGAACACGAAGTTCGCGCAGGTGGGCCGCATGTCGAGGATCTCGGCCTTTTCCCCGGCGAGCGCCGAAAGCTCCCGGCAGAGCGCGTCCCGCGACGCCTTGATCTCATCCGCACAGCCCGCGAGGTAATCGGGATGGTTAAAGAGCACACACCCGGCCGCCTGGGTCATCGAGTTGACGTTATAGGGGGATTTCGCAGCCTTGACGGCGCCGATCAGGACCGGGTTCGCGACGGCGAAGCCGAGCCGGATGGCCGCCATGCCGAACGCCTTGGAGCAGGTCTTGAGCACGATCAGGTTGTCGCGCTCCCCCGCCAATCGCAAAATCGAGCCCTCCGCAAAATCCATATACGCCTCGTCCACGACGACGAGGCAACCGGGCAGCCCGTCGACGATTTTGAGGACGTCCGCCCGCGTCGCCGCGAGCGAGGTCGGGTTGCAGGGATTGGAGAAGATGAGCAGCCGCGCGTCCGCCTCCCTCGCGCGGGCGATGAGCGCGTCCGCGTCGAGCGCGAGGGTGTCCGGGTCCTTGTCGATCGCCAGCAGGCGCAGCCCGCAGGGCTGCGCATAGAAGGAATACATCGAAAAATCGGGGCGCACAACCGCCATTGTGTCGTCCGGCTCGGTGAACCAGCTGACGATCAGCCCGATCAGCTCGTCCGAGCCGTTGCCCGCGACGACCATCGACGGATCAACGCCGAAGAAGGCGGCGCATTTTTCGCAGAGCTCCACCGCGTAGGGGTCGGGATAGCGGTTGAAGTCGACCGCCATGACCGCGGCCATGAGCTCCTCCATCAGCTCGGGCGGCGGCGAGAGGAAGCTCTCATTCGCATCGAGCCGGATGCGGTAGTGCCCGGTCAGCGGATCGTAGGGGGTCAGGTTTTGGAGCTTTTGGGGAAGCTCATAGCGGTTACCAGACATCGGGGAACCTCACTTTGACAGAATTTGCGTGGGCGGTGAGCCCCTCCTTGTCGGCGAGGCGCACGATGGGCACCTGCGCCTCGGCGAGCGCCTCTCGGGTGTAGTAGAGGAAGCTCGACCGCTTGAGGAAGCTGTCCACCCCGAGCGGTGAAAAGAACCGCGCGGTGCCGGAGGTCGGCAGGACGTGGTTGGGGCCGGCGAAATAATCCCCCAGCGGTTCGGGCGAATGCTGCCCAAGAAAGAGGGAGCCGACGTTGTCGATCTTCCCGATGTATTCGAGCGGGTTGGCCGTCATGATCTCCATGTGCTCGGGCGCGAGCTCGTTGGCGAGCGCGATCATCTCCGCCTCGCTGCGGCAGACGATGATCATGCCGTAATCCGCGAGCGATTGGCGGATGATCCCGGCGCGGGAAAGGCTCTCCACCTGCCGGGAAAGCTCGGCGGCCGTCTCCTCCGCCACCCGCTCGCTCGTCGTGAGCAGGACCGACGAGGCGAGCACGTCATGCTCCGCCTGGCTCATCATGTCCGCCGCGAGATAGACGGGATTCGCGGTGTCGTCCGCCGCGATGAGAATCTCGCTCGGCCCGGCGATCATGTCGATGTCCACCGTACCGTAGAGCAGCCGCTTGGCGGTGGCCACATAGATGTTGCCCGGGCCGACGATCTTGTCGACGCGCGGCACCGACGCGGTGCCGTAGGCGAGCGCGGCGACCGCCTGGGCGCCGCCCATCAGGAAGACCCGGTCCACCCCCGCCACCGCGGCGGCGGCGAGGATGTCGGGGTTCGCGGTGCCGTCCTTTCGCGGCGGGGTGACCATGACGATCTCCCCCACCCCCGCGATGCGCGCAGGGATGCAGTTCATGAGCACCGACGAGGGGTAGGCCGCCGTGCCGCCCGGCACGTAGAGCCCGACGCGGGAGAGCCCGCGCACCCGCTGCCCCATGATGACGCCGTTTTCCTGCGTGTCGATGAAGCTCTGCTGCTTCTGGCGGTTGTGGAAGGCCGCGATGTTTTCCATCGCGGCGAGCATCGCGTTGACAAACTCGGGCTCCGCGAGGGTGAGCGCGTCGTTGATCTCGTCGCGGCTCACCTCGAAGGCTTCGGGACACCGCCCGTCAAATTGGATCGTGTATTCCCGCACCGCCTCGTCTCCGCGCTCCCGCACGGCGTCGACGATCTCGGTGACGGCGGCCGTCACCTTCCGGTCCACTTCCCCGCTGCGCCGCCGAATGGGAGCTGCTCGCGTCGCTTCGGCGGCGCCGTCCGCCCTGACAATCGGTATCATTCCGTTTCCTCCCCGGCCAGATAGTCCTCGATGCGCGCGATCAGCGGCTCGATCTCCGCCTTGCGCAGCTTGAGGCTCGCGATGTTGACGATCAGCCGCGCGCTGACGTCACAGATGTATTCGGCGACCACCAGCCCGTTTTCCCGCAGGGTGGTGCCCGTCTCGACGATGTCGACGATCGCGTCGGACAGCCCCAGAATGGGCGCGAGCTCGACCGAGCCCTCGATCTTCACGATGCTGACGTCCATGTTCTTGCGTTCAAAGAAGCCGCGCGCCACGTTCACATATTTGGAGGCGATGCGCCGGGTGTGGTACCCTTCGTAGAAGTCGACCCCCTGCGGCAGGGCGAGCGCGAACCGGCATTTGCCGAAGCCGAGGTCCGCCACCTCGTAGAAGGTGCCGCCCATCTCCATGATCGTGTCCTTGCCGACCACGCCGATGTCGCAGACGCCGTTGTCGACGTAGGTGGCGACGTCCGCCGCCTTGGCGAGCACGATCTCGAGATTCGTCCCCGCGACCGGCAGGATGAGCCTGCGGCCCTTCTCCCGGACGGCGGTGCAGTCGTAGCCGAGACGCTCGAACATCTCGACCGTGTCCTTTTCGAGCCGCCCCTTGGTCAGGGCGATGCGAATGGGTTTTATCATCGCGCGCCCTCCCCTTTCAGCGTCTCGACGTCGACCACCTCGATCGCGTCGTCCACGACGTGGAGCTGCCGGATGCCGCGCCTGCGCGCGTAGTCGGCGGCCGCGTCGAAATCGTCGTAGACGCAGTTCTCCGCGACAAGGCCGTTCTCCGTCAGCGATTTGATGTAGTTGACCGCCTCGGGCAGGTGCCGCTCGTCGGAAAAGACGAGGATGTCGGGCGTCTGCGGAGCGGGTTCCCCGACGACCTGAGCCGCCGGGTCGATGTTCACCGCGAAGCCGGTCGCCGAGAGCGGCGCGCCAAATTCGCCGAGGAGGTTGTCGTACCGGCCGCCCGAGAGCACCGGCTCGCCGATGCCGTCGAAATAGCCGCGGAAGATGAGCCCGGTGTAGTACTCCGCCTGGTTGACCAGCCCGAGGTCGATGATTACGCGGTCCTCCAGCCCGAGCTGACGGAGGTCCTCGTAGAGCCCGTGCAGGTAGTCGAGGCACTCGAGCGCGCCGTTTTCGGAGAAGAGCTCATACGCCTTCCCGAAGACCTCCTCCCCGCCGAACAGCCGGGGCAGGTAGCCGAGCGCGGCCGCCGCGCGGCTGTCGCCGAAGGGCGCGAGCAGGTCGGAAAGCGCCGGGTAGTTCTTCTGCTCGATGCACTGGCGGATGGCCTCCTTGGTGTCCGCGCCGGCGTCGAGCGAATCGATCAGCGCCTTGAAATAGCCGATGTGGCAGAGTTCGATCCGGAAGCTCTCCCCGTTGATGTCCGAAAGCCCCGACGCGGCGAGTTCGACGATCTCGAGGTCGCTGCGCAGGGAGTTGGAGCCGATCAGTTCGACGCCCGCCTGGTAGATCTCGCCCGGTTTGCCGCGCATCGTATGCTCGACGCGGTAGACGTTTTCGCAGTAGTAGAGGCGCAGCGGCATCGGCATGCCGGTGAGGCGGGTCGCCACCAGCCGCGCGATCGGGATCGTGCAGTCGGGCCGCACGACCATCAGCCGCCCGCGGGTGTCCGAGAGCTTATACATGTTCTCCTGCGGGAAATGCGCCGCGGAGGAGCCGAACACGTCGTAAAACTCGATCGCGGGGGTGATGACCTGCCGGTAGCCGCGCGAACGGAACATCGCCGTGAGGCGGCTCACCACCTCTTCCCGCGAGACGCACTCGTCGAAGAGCAGATCGCGGGTGCCGTCGGGGGTGACCTTATCGTAATGTTTCATGGGAACCTCCCGTTTTGCGTCTTGCTTTAACTTGCTAATATATTAGCATAGTGAAATATCCTTGTCAACACCTTGCACAAAGATTCTCCCGGTTTTTGCGCCAAACGTCCATTTATCGGCTCCCCGGGCGCCCCGCCCGCTGCAAAGCCTCCACCGGCACGACTCAAAAGAAGGTGACCTGCGAGGTCGCGGGCAGGTCGCCGAGCGCGCCCGCGGCGCGCAGTGTCTCGACGACGGCGCTGGAGACCCCGGCGCGGTTGGAGATGTCATCCGCCGAGATGAAGGATTCCGATTTGGCCTCCTCCCACAGGCTCTTGGCGGCGGCCTCGCCGACTCCCTTGAGCGCCATGAAGGGCAGGCGGATCCTGCCGTCCTCCACCTCGTAGAGCTTGTAGTGGCTCTTGTAGAGGTCGACCGGCAAAAATTCAAAGCCGCGCGCCTGGCACTCGTGGATGATCTGCAGCATGGTCAGCGTGCCCTCGTCCTTGGCGGAACGGTCGTTGCCCATCGCGAGCAGGTTCTGGATCTTGCGCTTGGTCGCGGACTTCCCCTGCACCGCCGCCTCGGCGTCGAAGTCGTCGCCGCGCACGGTGAAGATGACCGCGTAGAAGGCCAGCGGATGGTGCACCTTGAACCAGCAGAGCCGGATGGAGGCGATGTCGTAGGCCGCGGCGTGCGCCTTGGGGAACATGTATTTGATCTTGAGGCAGCTGTCGATGTACCACTGGGGCACCCCGTGCTCCTTCATCGCCATCATGTGCTCCTCGGTCAGCAGCCTGGGCGCGTTGCCCTTACGGGTGATCTCCATGATCTTGAACGCCATCTTGGGCTCCAGCCCCTTGAGGAGCAGGTAGGTCATGATACTGTCACGTGTTCCGATGACCTCGGAAATCGTGCAGGTCCTGTTGCGGATGAGCTCCTGCGCGTTGCCGAGCCACACGTCGGTGCCGTGGGAGAGGCCGGAGATCTGGAGAAGGTCGGAGAAGTTCTTCGGCTGCGCCTCGATGAGCATCCCGCGCACAAAATTGGTGCCGAATTCGGGGATGCCGAGGGTGCCGGTGTTGCAGTCGATCTCCTCCGCCGTGACGCCGAGCGCGTCCGGCTTCAAAAAAAGGCTCATGACTTCCGGGTCGTTCATCGGCACGTCGTTCACGTCGATGCCGGTCATATCCTCGAGGTACTTGTACATCGTCGGAACGTCGTGCCCGAGCTCGTCGAGCTTGAGGATCGTATCGTGCAGCGAATGGAAGTCGAAGTGAGTGGTCGTGATGTCCGAGTTGGCGTCGTCGGCGGGGCGCTGCACCGCCGTAAAGTCGAACACCTCGTGGTTGGAGGGCACGACGACCATGCCGCCCGGGTGCTGGCCGGTCGTCCGCTTGACGCCGGTGCAGCCGAGCGCGAGCCGCTCCTCCTCCGCGCGGGTCATCACGAGCCCGCGCTCCTGCGCGTACTTTTTCACAAAGCCGTAGGCGGTCTTTTCCGCGACGGTGGAGATGGTGCCCGCCTTGAAGACGTGGGTCGGACCGAAAAGCTCCTCGGTGTACTTGTGGATCTTGCTCTGGTACTCGCCCGAGAAGTTGAGGTCGATGTCAGGCGCCTTGTCCCCGTCGAACCCGAGGAAGGTCTCAAACGGGATGTCGTGGCCGTCCTGCTTATATTTCGTGCCGCATTTGGGGCAGTTCTTTTCGGGCAGGTCGAAGCCGGAGCCCACCTCGCCCTTGGTGAAGAACTCGCTGTGGCGGCAATTGGGGCAGTAGTAGTGGGGCGGCAGGGGGTTGACCTCCGAGATGCCCGCCATTGTCGCCACAAAGGAGGAGCCGACCGACCCACGGGAGCCGACCTTATAGCCGCCCTCCTCGCTCTTGGCGACGAGCTTCTGCGCGATCATATAGAGCACCGCGAAGCCGTGCTTGATGATCGAGCCGAGCTCCCGCTCGAGCCGCTTGGACACCAGCTCGGGGACCTGTCCCTCGTAGCCATACATCTTCATCGTCCGCTCGCGGGTGATCCGCTGGAGGTCCTCCTCCGAGCCGGGGATCGTCGGGGTGAAGGTGCCGTTGGGGATCGGCTTGACGTCGCTTTCGATCATGTCCGCGATGCGGTTGGGGTTATCGATGACGACCTCGTGCGCCTTCTGGGGGCCGAGGTATTCGAACTCCCTGAGCATTTCATCGGTCGTGCGGAAGTAGAGGGGCGCCTGCTGGTCGGCGTCGGAAAAGCCCATGCCCGCCATCAGGATGGCGCGGAACTTCGCGTCGCCCGCGTCCATGAAGTGCACGTCGCAGGTCGCCACGACGGGGATGTTCAGCTTTTCACCGAGCTTCACGACCGTCTCGTTGAACTCCTTGATGCCGTTTTCATCCGGCACGGTGTTGTTGCGCACCATGAATTCGTTGTTGCCGAGCGGCTGGATCTCCAGATAGTCGTAGAACCTGGCGATGTCGCAGAGGTCCCCCCAGCTCTTGCCCTCGATGATCGCGCGGTAGAGCTGCCCGGCCTCGCAGGCGCTGCCGATCAGAAGCCCCTCGCGGTGCTCCATCAGCTTGGATTTGGGGATGCGCGGATGGCGCGAGTAGCAGTCGAGGTGGGAGAGGGAGACGAGGCGGTAGAGGTTTTTGAGCCCCGTGAGATTTTTGACCAGAATGATCTGGTGGTATGTAGGGGATTTTTTCACGTCGACCGCCGCGAGCGAGGTGTTGATCCGGTCGATGCTTTTGCAGCCCTTCTCGGATTTGAGGATGTCGATCATCCTCAGGAAGATCCGTGCGAGCATCTCCGCGTCGTCGCAGGCGCGGTGGTGGTTGAAGTCGCCCAGTCCGAGGTGCTTGGCGACGAGGTCGAGCTTGTGCTTTTTGAGCTCGGGGAACAGGGAGCGCGAAAGGATGACCGTGTCGATCGCGGTAAAGTGGTAGGGCATGTGGCACCGGCGCGCCGCCTGCTTCAGGAAGCTCGTGTCGAAGGGGGCGTTATGCGCGACGAGCACCGCCCCGTCCCCGCCGCAGAACTCGTAGAAGGAGGCGAGCGCCTCCGCCTCGGAGGGCGCGCCGCGCACGTCGTCGTCGGTGATGCCGGTGAGCTCGGTGATCTTGGGCGGGATCGCCCGCTCGGGGTTCACGAAGGTGTTGAAGCGGTCGACCACCTCCCCGCCCGACAGCTTGACCGCGCCGATCTCGGTGATCCGTTCGGTCGCGGCGGAAAGGCCGGTCGTCTCAAGGTCGAAGACAATGATTTCCCGGTCGAAGTCTCCGGCGGCATGTCCGCTCACCGCCTGCACGACGTCGTCGACGAAATAGGCCTCCACGCCGTAGATGATCTTGATGTCCCCGCCCTTTTTGCGGATCGCGTTCTGGGCGTTCACCGCGTCGGGGAATGCCTGCACGACCCCGTGGTCGGTGATCGCGACCGCCTTGTGGCCGAACTCGTAGGCGCGGCGGACGAGCTTGTCCGCCGGGGTCAGGCCGTCCATCGCGGACATGTTGGAGTGCATATGCAGCTCCACCCGCTTCTCCTCCGCGGTGTCGCGGCGGGGAACCTTCTTTACGGTGGCGATGCTGTCGGGGCGCAGGACGTTCTCATGGTCGAAGCGGTCGTACTCGATCAGCCCGTACATCACGACGGTGTCCCCCACCTTGAGCTCGTCGAGCGCCTTGATTTTCTTGTCCATCCGCCCGATGACCTTCGCGCAGTAGGAGCCGGTGTAATCGGTGAAGTAGATCGAAAGGATGAGCGTCTTTTCGTCCCGGCTGGTGCGCCGGTCGATCTTGAAGACATCCCCCCAGACGGTGACGTTGCCGCTTTCGATGTTCACCCCCGCCATCTCGGCCGGACGGCCCTTGGGCGGGTTGCCATAGAGCGCGACCATCGAGCCGGGCTCGAAGGGCAGGTCGTGCGCGTCGAAGCTGAGCCGCGCCGCCGCGGGAACGACGGCGCCGTTTTCGAGCTTCTTTTCCGCCCGTTGGGGCGAGGGCGGTGTATATTTGATCGGCGCCGGACGCGCCTTGTCCATCGTTTCATGGTAGATGTCGCTGTCGGGCGCGACCTCGAGCACCCCGTCGAAGAGGACCTGCACCTCCCGTCCGAACTCCTCGCGGATGACGGCGGAGATCTTCTGGCCGCAGTGGATCTCCTCGAGGAAGGGACCGCCGCCGTGGCTGAGGTAGACGCGCAGCGTGTCGCCCGAGAGATCGGCGCGGCTGCCGGTGAAAAAGCCGTTGACCGGCACCCCCTCGCCGCCGAGGCGGGCGATGATCTCGGGCAGGTAGTCGCTCGAAAAGAGCTCGCCCGGATAACGCGGGCAGACGGCCGCCGTGTCGAGGGTAAGCGCGCCCTCCAGCTTGCGGCCGAGCTCGGATAAGGCGCCGCGCGGCACCAGCTCGTCCAACACGAGCGTGACGGTCAGCGCGCGCCGCGCCTGGTCGAGCCGCAGCCCGCAGATTTCGCCGCGCGCTGCGTCACAGCCGGGGACGAGCTCTATGTAATCGCCGAATATCTCGATGAATGACGCCAAAACAGACAACTCCTCAAACCCTACAGTTTTTCAATCTCCTCAAGCAGCACGTCCACGATCCGGTCCTCGGGGTATTTCCCGGCCGGCGCCCCCTTCTTGAAGAGAAGCGCCTCCCCGTTTCCGCCCGCGATGCCGATGTCCGCTTCCCGCGCCTCTCCCGGCCCGTTGACGACGCAGCCCATGACCGCGACCTTGATGTCCTTACGGCAGTCCGCCAGCGCCTCCTCCACTCTGCCCGCCAGGGAGATGAGGTCGATCTTCGTGCGCCCGCAGGTCGGGCAGGAGACGATCTCCGGCCCCCTGCCCCCGCCCACGGCCTTGAGGATGTCGCGCGCGGCGCGCACCTCCTCGACCGGGTCGGCGGTCAGCGAGACGCGGATGGTGTCGCCGATGCCGTCGCAGAGTAGCGACCCGATGCCCACCGCCGACTTGATGAGCCCCATGCGCGCGGTGCCCGCCTCGGTCACGCCGAGGTGGAGCGGACAGCCGAGCTGCTCCGCGGCCAGCCGGTAGGCCTCGATCATTGTCGGGACATGCGACGACTTGATCGACACGACGATGTCGGTGAAGTCGAACTTTTCCAGAAGGCGCGCGTGGTAGAGGGCGCTGTCGACCAGCGCCTGGGGGGTCGGCGCGCCGTATTTTGCGAGGATGTGCTTTTCCAGCGAGCCGGAGTTGACCCCGATGCGGATGGGCACCCCCGCCGCCCTGCACGCGTCCGCGACCTGCTTTACGCGTTCCTCCCCGCCGATGTTGCCGGGGTTGAGGCGGATCTTGTCCACCCCCGCCGCCACGCAGTCGAGCGCGATGCGGTAGTCGAAGTGGATGTCCGCGACGAGCGGGACGGAGACCGCCGCCTTGATCGCGGGCACCAGCCTGACCGCCTCCCGGTCGGGCACGGCGGCGCGGATGATGTCGCAGCCCGCGGCCTCGAGCGCCCGCGCCTGCGCGACGCTGCCCGCCACGTCCCCGGCGGGCACATTCAGCATCGACTGCACGGTGATGGGGCTTCCGCCGCCGATCGTCACATTCCCGATGTTCACTTTCCTTGTCATCCGTTCACGTCCCGTCTAAAAGAATCGCAGGATATCGTTGAAGGTCACCACCAGCATCAGGCCCATCAGCAGGACGAACCCCGCCGTGTGGATGATTCCCTCGTATTTCGGATTGATCGGCCGGCGGATCACCAGCTCGATCAGCAAAAAGAGCAGCCGCCCGCCGTCGAGCGCGGGCACCGGCAGGAGGTTGAAAACGCCGATGTTGACGGTGATGAACCCGACGAGCAGCAGAAGCGTCTTGATCCCCGCCATGCTCGCCTGCCCGATGACCGTCGAAACCCCCACCGGCCCGGAGAGCTCCGCGAGGGTGAAGTTGCCGGTGATCAGGTTGATGAAGGACATCCACACCTGACGAACAATTGAAAACATCCATAAAATGGTATATTGCACGCTGCTCCAAAAGGTTTTGGGCGCGGAATCGACGTAGAAGTCGAGGTTGATGACCTTGGTGCCGTCCTCCATGACCTGCATGCCGAAGTCAATATCCCTGAGCTCGAGCTTTTCCCCGCCGCGCAGGACGGTAAAGGTGACCACGCCGTCCTTGTCGCTCACCATGGAGAAGGAGATATCGTTGGAGGTGAAGACGCGGCTGCCGTTGACCCGGAGGATCCGGTCCCCCGCCTGGAGCCGCGCGTTGCTCTGCGCGCCCTCGTGGAACCCGCCGACCACCGTCGTAGGCAGGCTCTGCCGCATCCCGACGAGGATCGACAGGATGACAAAGCCCAGCAACAGGTTCATCAGCGCGCCCGCGCAGACGAAGAGGATCCGCTTCCACAGCCGCACGTTGCAGTAGGCGCGCGGGTCGGAGCTGTCCTCGTCCTCCCCCTCGACCGCGACGTAGCCGCCGATCGGCAGGGCGCGCAGGGCATATTTGGTTTCGCCGCGCTGGGTGGACCAGATCGCGGGGCCCATGCCGAGCGCAAATTCGTTGACCCGCATCCCCGAGAGCTTGCCGACCGTAAAATGGCCGAGCTCATGGATGAAGATGAGCAGCCCGAAGACGAAAACCGCGACAACGACCTGAAAGACAATACTCATAGAACGCAACACATTCCAATCCACATAAAATCGCCCGAATACGGCGGCGCTACTATCATAGTATTCTTACCGCCGCGCGCAATATTCCGGCGGATTACCGGCGCGTGCAGTACGCCTCGGCAAGCGCGCGCGCGGTATCCTCCGCCTCGAGCACCTCTTCCAGTGTGTAAAGCTCATCGGCGTTACAGGAAAAACGCTCCAATATGTACCCGACGCACCGCCCGATGTCGAGGAATTTGAGCTCCCCGGCCAGGAAGCGCCCGACCGCGTATTCGTTGGCCGCGTTGACCGCGCAGGGATAGAGCCCGCCGCGCCTTGCCGCCTCGATGCAGATGTCCAGGCAGGCAAACGTCCCGCAGTCGGGTTTTTCGAAGGTGAGGCTGCCGTAGCCGGTGAGCGACAGACCCCTCGCGTCGGTCGGCGCGCGGTGCGGCCAGGTCAGCGCGTACTGGATGGGCACCGCCATGTCGGGCGTGCCCATCTGGGCGATCACCGCGCCGTCGGCGTACTCCACCGCCGAATGGACGACGCTCTGCGGGTGCACGACGATCTCGATCTGGTCGGGCGACAGCCCGAAGAGCCACATCGCCTCAATGAATTCGAGCCCCTTATTCATGAGCGTCGCGGAATCGACGGTGATCTTCGCGCCCATCGACCAGTTGGGGTGCCGGAGCGCGTCCGCTGCGGTCATCCCCTCGAGCTCCTTGGCGGTTTTGCCGCGGAACGGCCCGCCCGACGCGGTGAGGATGATCTTTTTGAGCGCCGCGCGGTCGTTGCCCTGCAGCGACTGGAAGATCGCACTGTGCTCGCTGTCGACCGGCAGCAGGTCCACGCCGTTTTCCTCCGCCGCGTCCATCACGAGCCGTCCGCCCGCGACGAGCGTCTCCTTGTTGGCGAGCGCGACCGTTTTTTTGGCCGCGATGGCGGCGAGCGTCGGCCGCAGGCCGACCATCCCCACCACCGCGTTGCACACCATGTCGACGCCGGGAAGCGAAGCGGCCTCGCACATCCCCTCGACGCCCGCCAGCAAGCGGATATCGGTATCCGCGAGGCGGGTCTTCAGGTCTGCGTAGGCCGTTTTGTCCGAAACGACAACACAGCGAGGGTGAAACTCCCTCGCCTGCGTTTCCAGCAGGGCGGCGTTCCTGTTTGCGGCAAGCACGTCGACCCCGTATCCGAGATTTTTACAGCAACGAAGCGTCTGGGTGCCGATCGAACCGGTCGACCCCAGAAGCGCGATTGTTTTCTTCAAATTCTGCCCCGCCTTCATTGATATGTACTCACGCCGCCAGATGGACGTGCTGGCTGAAGATGAACACCAGCGGCGCGACCATCAGCACGCTGTCGAACCGGTCCATGATCCCGCCGTGCCCCGGCATGATCGAGCCGTAATCCTTGACGCCGAACTGCCGCTTGATGACCGAGGCCGACAGGTCCCCGATCATGCTTGCCGCCGACAGGAAGGGCACGATGCAGAGCAGCGCCGGAACGTTGACCGCGATGGGAACGCCCAGCCAGCCGGAAACGGCGCCGTAGAGGAGCGCGACAAGCAGCATGGCGATCTCGGCGAAGACGATCCCGCCGATCGCGCCTTCCACCGTCTTTTTCGGGCTGATGACGGGCGCGAGCTTATGCTTCCCGAACGCGCGCCCCGTAAAATAGGCCCCCGTGTCGCTCAGCCAGGCGCTGCCCAGCGTCACGAGCACGTAGAAGATGCCCAGCGCCTTGCCCCAATGGTCGCGCATGTAAATCATCGTGGTCAGTGAAAAAGGCACCACCAGGCTGAAGAGGAAGCTCATCGCGATCTGCTCGATGCGCAGCAGGCTGTGGCGGCGCAGCAGCACGGCGAAAATCGCCACCACATAGAGGTAGCAGATCGGCATGATGTGCCGGGCGATCCACTGCACGGAAAAAAGCGGGATCACCGCCGCGAACGCGATCGACAGCGCCGCCACGAGCTTATCCCTGGTGCAGCCGGTCGCGGCGAGCAGCTCGTAGACCGCCAGCGCGCAGATAAAGGCGATCACAAGGTTCGTCAGCACCGTATCAAAAAAGACAAAGACCACGAACAGCAGCACAAGGCCGATCATGGAGCTGATGATTCTTACCTTCATAGAACTCTCCCATCCTCCGCCGTTTTGCGGGGTGACATTACAGGCCGCCGAAACGCCGCGACCGCCCCTGGTATTCCTCGATGGCGCGGTCGAGATGCCCGGGGGTAAAGTCCGGCCAGAGCACATCCATAAACACCAGCTCGGCATAGGCCGCCTGCCAAGGCAGGAAGTTGGAGGTGCGCTGTTCCCCGCTCGGGCGGATGATCAGGTCGGGGTCGGGCTGGCCGGCGGTGTAGAGCGCGCCGGCAAACGCCTCTTCGTCGATTTCGTCGGGAGAAAGCTCCCCGGCAAGGCATCTGCGCGCAAGCGCGCGCGCCGCGTGAACGATCTCGTCCCGGCCCCCGTAGTTGAGCGCGATGTTGATGGTGATCGCGGTGTTTTTGGCGCTCTCGGCCTCCGCGCGCGCCATCATCTCCCGGATATCGTCGGAAAGCGGGCCGCGTTCCCCCAGGAAACACAGCCGCGCGTCCTCCTCCCGGTGCTTGAACATCTCGTTCAGGTACCTGCGCAAAAGATCCATCAGCCCCTCCACCTCGTCTGCGGGCCGCTTCCAGTTTTCGGTGGAAAAGGCGTAGATCGTCAAGTAGGGGACGCCGATCTCCCGGCAGTATTTTGCGATTTTGCCAAAGGTATCCGCCCCGGCCTTGTGCCCCGCGCTGCGCGGAAGGCCGCGGCGGCTCGCCCAGCGCCCGTTCCCGTCCATGATGATGCCGATGTGGCGGGGCAGGGCGCCGGCAGGCTGCGTATTCGACATGGATACACTCCGTTCCGGAATCAGATTTCGAGGATTTCCTTCTCCTTCTTCGCGGCAATTTCATCGATCCGCTTGCAGAATTTGTCGGTCATCTTCTGGGTCGCTTCCTCGAGATCCTTCTGGTCGTCCTCGCTGATCTCGCTCGATTTTTTGAGCGCCTTAAACTTCTCGTTGGCGTCGCGGCGGATCGCGCGGATCGCGACCTTGGCCTCCTCACCCTGCTTCTTGATCTGCTTGCAGATCTCTTTCCTGCGCTCCTCGGTCAGCGGCGGGAAGACGATGCGGATGACGGAACCGTCGTTGGTGGGGTTGATGCCGATATCAGAGGCCTGGATCGCCTTTTCGATCGGCTTGAGGGTGGATTTGTCCCACGGCTGGATCACCAGGATGCGCGCCTCCGCCACCGAGATCGCCGCCATCGCCTGGACCGGCGTGGGGGTACCGTAGTAGTCGACCGTGATCTTGTCGAGCACGGCGGGATTGGCCCTTCCGGCGCGGATGGTCGCGAACTCGCCCTCCAGCACACGGATGGTCTTTTCCATCTTTTCGTTATAGGGGTTCAGCCGTTCATTCATCTGAGTCATCCTCCTTCACGATGGTTCCGATATTTTTGCCTTCGATCGCGGCCAGGATGTTGTCCGGGTCGGCGAGGCTGAATACAAGGACGGGAATCCGGTTGTCACGGCACATCGCGGCGGCCGTGCTGTCCATCACGCCCAGCCCCTTCTCCAGCACCTCCTGGAAGGAAACGTTGTCATACCGCACGGCGGTGTCGAACTTGTTGGGGTCGCAGTCGTAAACGCCGTCCACCATCGTCGCCTTGAGGATGATGTCCGCGTCGATTTCGGCGGCGCGCAGAGAAGAGGCGGTGTCGGTCGAAAAATAGGGGTTGCCGGTGCCGCAGCCGAAGATGACGACCCGGCCCTTTTCGAGGTGGCGGACGGCGCGCCCGCGGATGTAGGGCTCGGCGATCTGCTGCATGGTGATGGCGGTCTGCACCCGCACGGGCACCCCCAGCGCCTCAAGCGCGTCGGCCAGCGCGAGGGAGTTCATGACGGTGGCGAGCATCCCCATGTGGTCGGCGCGGGTGCGGTCCATGCTTCCCGCGTCCCTGCCGCGGAAAAAGTTGCCGCCCCCGACCACGATCCCGATCTCGGCCCCGAGCGAGGCGCATTTTTTGATACTCTCGCAGATGCCGCGCACGACGCTGTAATCGATGCCGAATTTTTTCTCCCCGGCGAGGGCTTCCCCGCTGAGCTTCAGCAGGACCCGTTTATACTTCAGTGGCATACATGACCTCCCGGAATGGTTATTTTTGACGCTTCCGCGCCCCGTTTATGCAATCCGGCCCGCGGGCCGGAGGGGGAAATTACATCCCTTCTATTTTACAATAATCACCCGTCAAAGTAAAGGGCGCGCCGCGATTAATTTCCCCCTCCCCATACAAAAAAGGCGGCCGGATAACCGGCCGCCTTTCGACGGGAAAATCTTTACTTGATCATGCTGGCAACTTCGTCGGCGAAGTTGTCCTCGCGCTTCTCAAGGCCCTCGCCCTTCTCATAGCGGACGAAACCGGTGACCTTGATCGAGCCGCCGAGCTCCTTGGCGGTCTCCTCGGTGTACTGCGCCACGGTGATGTCGCCGTTCTTGACGAACGGCTGGTCCAGCAGGCAGTTCTCCTTGTAGTACTTGCCGATGCGGCCGTCGACCATCTTGGCGATGATCTGGGCGGGCTTGTTCTTGAGCTTCTCGTCGTTGGCGATCTGCGCGGTGAGGATCTCCTTCTCCTTCTCGATGACGTCCGCGGGAACGGAAGCCTCGTCGAGGAAGAGCGGATTGATCGCCGCGACCTGCATCGCGACGTCCTTCGCGTAGGCCTGGAAGCCCTCCTTGTCCGCGACGTCGGTCTCAAAGGTGACCATGACGCCGATGCGGCCGCCGCCGTGCACGTAGGTGACGAGCGGGCCCTCGGCATAGGTGAAGCGGCGGACCTTCATGTTCTCTCCGATCGTGAGGATCTTGTCGCGGAGCTCCTCCTCGACGGTCATGCTCATGCCGACCGCGGGGAGCTTCAGAAGCGCGTCGACGTCGGCGGGCTTGTGGGCCGCGACGGTCTTGGCGCAGGATTTGACGAAGTCCATGAACTTGTCGTTCTTCGCGACGAAGTCGGTCTCCGAGTTGACCTCGATCACAACGCCGACCTTGGTGTCGTCGTCGACCATCGCGAGGACGACGCCCTCGGCCGCAATGCGGCCGGCCTTCTTGGTGGCCGCGGCGAGCCCCTTCTCACGGAGAATCTCAACCGCTTTTTCCATATCTCCATCCGCTTCGGTCAGAGCCTTTTTGCAGTCCATCATGCCGCAATTGGTCTGCTCACGCAGCGCCTGTACGTCTTTTGCAGTGAATGCCATTCGTGAAACCTCCATATATCTTTTATTCGTCCAAAAAGCCGGGATTACTTGTCGGCGGGAGCCTCGTCGGTTTCGTTCTCCTTCGCGGCGGCCTCTTCCGGGGCGACCTCGGTGCTGCCCTGGCGGCCCTCGATGAGGGCGTCGGCCATGGTGGCGCACAGCAGCTTGACGGCGCGGATCGCGTCGTCGTTGCCGGGGATCACGTAATCGATCTCATCGGGATCGCAGTTGGTGTCGACGATCGCGACGATGGGGATGCCCAGCTTGCGCGCCTCGGCGACGGCGATCTTCTCCTTGCGGGGGTCGACGACGAAGAGGGCGGACGGGAGCTTCTTCATGTCCTTGATGCCGCCGAGGAACTTCTCGAGCTTCTCGATCTCAAGGTTGAGCTTGCTGACTTCCTTCTTCGGGAGCAGCTCGAAGGTGCCGTCCTCCTGCATCTTGCGCAACTGCGCGAGGCGGTCGATCCGGCGGCGGATGGTCTTGAAGTTGGTCAGCATGCCGCCGAGCCATCTGGCGTTGACATAGTAAGCGCCGGCGCGGGTGGCCTCGTCGCGGACGGAATCGCCCGCCTGCTTCTTGGTGCCGACGAACAGGAGGTTCCCGCCGCCCGCGGCCATGTCGCGGACGAACATGTAGGCCTCGTCCAGCTTTTTGACGGTTTTCTGGAGGTCGATGATGTAGATGCCGTTGCGCTCGGTGAAGATGTAACGGGCCATCTTCGGGTTCCATCTCCGGGTCTGGTGGCCGAAGTGGACACCCGCCTCCAACAGTTGTTTCATTGATACTACGCCCATGATAAATTCCTCTCTTTCGGTTAAATTCCGCCACCACGTTCATCTCATCCCATCATCCCGGACCGGGACACCGATCAGATGATCGCGCGGTGTGTGTGTTACCGGCAGTATGCCAGCCGTAATATATTACCACAAAGAGAGGAAAAATGCAAGTATGAATTTCCCGCCGCACCAATATTTTGCACGGTTTCGGGGCGTTTAGTCGTCCTCCAGGATACGGAACCACTTTCCGCGCCCGCCCGACGTATTTTCCTGCGCCGGAAGGGTGTGGTTGACGAGGATGGTGTCCTCCCCGATCACCTCGATGTCCTGCCAGCGGATGATGGTGTCCTCCTCCCGGCCAAGCAGCCCGAAAAAGCGCAGCCTGCCGCGGATGACGATCGCCGTGACCGCGGCGGCCGCCGTGTCGATCTCCGCGTCCGAGACGTACCCGAGCTTGCTGCCGTTGCGCACGTTGATGACGTATTTGTTCCGAAGGTCCCCCATCCGGCAAAACATGGCCCTTCCCCCTTGTGCTGATTTGATAAAAGTATATGTGCGCGTTTGGGGAAATAGTTCTTCCGCCAATCAATTGACATTTGGTTGGAAATCCCTTATGATAAACTTTATGAACAATTTGTAAACCCCGCAAACGGAAATCCCCGGCAGAGCAGGGACCTGCCGGGACGGAGGTGTTTTTGTGCAAAGGGAAAAATTTTCTTCGCGGCTCGGCTTCCTGCTGATTTCGGCGGGCTGCGCCATCGGGATCGGCAACGTCTGGCGGTTCCCCTACATCACGGGACAGTACGGCGGCGCGGCGTTCGTGCTGATCTACCTGTTCTTCCTCGTCATCCTCGGCCTGCCGATCATGGTGATGGAGTTCTCGGTCGGCCGCGCCAGCCAGAAGAGCGCCGCCCGCTCGTTCGACGTGCTCGAGCCCAAGGGCAGCAAATGGCACCTGTATAAATACGGCGCCATGCTCGGCAACTACATGCTGATGATGTTCTATACGACCGTCGGCGGCTGGATGCTCATCTACTTTGTGAAGATGGCGGGCGGCGAGTTCGTCGGCAAGACCCCGGAAGAGGTCGGCGGCATCTTCAACGGCATGCTCGGCGACCCGCTGCTCATGATGATCTGGATGGTGATCGTCGTCGTGATCGGCTTCAGCGTCTGCTCGATGGGGTTGCAGAACGGCGTGGAAAAGATCACCAAGGCGATGATGAGCTGCCTGCTACTCATCATGGTCGTGCTCGTCGTGCGCTCGGTCACGCTGCCGGGCGCGGGCGAAGGGCTCCGGTTCTACCTCATGCCCGATTTCGGCAAGATGGCCGACCAGGGCATCACCACCGTCGTCTCCGCCGCCATGGGGCAGGCGTTCTTCACCCTCAGCCTCGGCATCGGCGCGATGGCCATCTTCGGCAGCTACATCGGCAAGGACCGCTCTCTCACCGGCGAGTCGATCAGCATCACGCTGCTCGACACCTTCGTCGCGCTGATGGCGGGCCTGATCATTTTCCCCGCCTGCTCGGCGTTCGGCGTCGACTCGGCGCAGGGCCCCGGCCTCGTCTTCGTCACCCTGCCCAATATCTTCAACGAGATGCCCGGCGGACGGGTGTTCGGCGCGCTCTTCTTCGTCTTCATGTCCTTCGCCGCCCTCTCGACCATCATCGCGGTGTTCGAGAACATCGTCTCCTTCGGCATGGACCTGTGGGGCTGGACCCGCAAAAGGACGGTTGCCGTCAACTTCGTGGCGATCATCCTGCTTTCGATCCCCTGCGTGCTCGGCTACAACCTGTGGAGCGGCTTTGTCCCGCTCGGCGCGGGTTCCGCGGTGCTCGACCTCGAGGACTTCATCGTCAGCAACAACCTGCTGCCGCTCGGCTCCCTCGTCTACCTGCTCTTCTGCACCTCCCGGTACGGATGGGGCTGGAAAAACTTCCTCACCGAGGCGGACACCGGAAACGGCGTCAAATTCCCCAAATGGTCGCGGATCTACGTCTCCTACATCCTGCCGATCATCGTGCTGATCCTCTTCGTGCAGGGCTACTGGGACAAGATTTTCAAGGCGCTGTTCATGCGCTGATCCATGAAAAGAAAAAGGAAGCCGCCCGCGGGCGGCTTCCTTTTTTAGATGTGTTTTTTGATCCAGTCGAGCGCGCCCTTTTCCAGCCGGGAGACCTGCGCCTGCGAGATGCCGATCTCCTTGGCGACCTCCATCTGGGTCTTGCCGACGAAAAAGCGCAGCGTGAGGATCCTCTTCTCCCGATCGCCGAGGCTCTTCATCGCCTCCTTGATCGCAATCTCGTCCATCCAGTCGCTCTCGCCGCCCTTGTCCCCCACCTGGTCCATCACGTAGATGGTGTCTCCGCCGTCCGAGTAGACCGGCTCGTAGAGGGACATCGGCTCGACGATCGCCTCGAGCGCGAGCACGACGTCCTCCTTTTTGGCGCCCATTTCCGCCGCGATCTCGTCGACGGTCGGCTCCTTGGAGTTGCGGTTGATGAGCGTCTCCTTCGCCTGCATCGCCTTATAGGCGAGATCGCGCAGCGAACGGCTTACCCGCACCGAATTGTTGTCGCGCAGGTGGCGGCGGATTTCCCCGATGATCATCGGCACCCCGTAGGTGGAAAAGCGCACGTTCTGGTTGGGATCGAAGTTGTCGATCGCCTTGATCAGTCCGATGCACCCCACCTGGAAGAGGTCGTCCAGATTTTCGCCGCGGTTGGTAAACTTCTGCACGACCGACAGCACCAGCCGCAGGTTGCCGTTGATCATCTCCTGGCGCGCCTGCTGGTCCCCCTGCCGGATGCGCTTTAACAGCTCGATCTTTTCCTTTTCCTTTAAAACGGTCAGCTTGGCCGTATTGATCCCACAGATTTCCACCTTGTTGTAATACACGTTTCGCACCCCGCTCACCCGAATCTTTCTAAATTCAGTATGAGCAGGGGAATTTGCAAACATACGCTTTCCAAAAATTGCTTGACCGGCGCGGCAGCATTTTCCGGGACGCGCGGGAAGGCCCCGGCACGGAATCTCCGTGCCGGGGCCTTCCTGTAAAGCGGGGTGCCGTTACAGGGTCTTTTCCAGCTCTTTCTTGAGCTTTTTGATGATGCGCTTTTCCAGCCGCGAGATATACGACTGGGAGATGCCGATGATGTCCGCGACCTCCTTCTGGGTCTTCTCCTCGCTGCCGAGCAGGCCGAACCGCAGCTTCATAATGAGCTGTTCGCGCTCGTCGAGATGGCTGATCGCGCCGAGCAGGAGGTTCTTTTCCGCCTCGTCCTCGATGGGACGGTTGATGCTGTCCGGATCGGTGCCAAGAATATCCGAAAGAAGCAGCTCGTTGCCGTCCCAGTCGATGTTGAGCGGCTCGTCGATCGAGATTTCGTTCCTGTGCGATTGATTTTTGCGCAGGTGCATGAGGATCTCGTTTTCGATGCAGCGGGAGGCGTAGGTGGCCAGCTTGATGTTCTTCTGCGGGCAGAAGGTGTTCACCGCCTTGATCAGCCCGATCGTCCCGATCGAGATGAGGTCCTCCACGCAGATGCCGGTCGACTCGAATTTTTTGGCGATGTAGACGACCAGCCGCAGATTATGTACCGTCAATGTCTCCTTCGCGCCCTCGTCGTTCTCCTCGAGCTTGCGGAAGACGATCTTTTCCTCCTCCTTGGAGAGCGGAGCGGGCAGCGTCTCCGGGCCGTTGATGTAGTAGGCCCGCCGCCGCCACAGCCGCCGGAAGATTTCGCGCAGCCGCCCGAACAGCCCGGCCGCCCGCGCCCGTAATGTCGTGATCAAATAAATACGCCCCTTCCCTAATGCGCCCGGTCGATGATCTGCGGGTTGATGAGCGCCTGGTATTCCCCGCTGATCGGTTCGCGGCTCGCCGCTATGTAGACGTCGGAGGTCCGGATCGTCCTGCCTCCTCCGGTGATCTGGATTTCATCGGGCCGGAACCCCTCGAGCGCCCCCTCCCCCGTCACCGTCCGGCAGGGGATCACCCGGAAGCCCGCGTGCTCGGGCGGACGGACCCGTTCCGCCAGCGTCCGGTCGCAGACGATGACCGGCGCGCCGGAAAAAGGCTCCCGCAAATCGCTGCCGGTATCCGCAAGCCCCTTGCAGGAGACCGTCCTCCCGCCCGCCGTCACGGTGATCTCATAGAGCCGGCGCTCGTCGACCCGGCCCGCGAAGAGCCGCTCGAAGAGCAATAGGAGCAGGTAGGCGGCGGTCGTGGAGAGGATGAGCGCCAGCACGGAGATGTCGAAGTAGACCACGCCGTTATAGAAAATCATCCCGGCGGGCGCGAGCAGGCGGGAGAGCGCCAGCATGAGCCCCGCGAAGAGGAAGCTCACCGCAAAGGTCACAAAAAGGGCCTTTGCGAGCCTCTGCCACGGGCGGACGCCGAAGGCGGCCGCCGCCATCGCCAGGGCGAGCAGGATTTTATAGAGGGCCTGGAACCATATCCCGACATAGGGCAGGAAGATGACGAGCGACCCAAGCGCGCCGACGAGCGCCCCGGCGCACAGCCTCCAGCGGCATGTCACCACGCCAAGCAGCTTGGCAGAGGCGAGCAGGAGCAAGAGATTGACGATATAATTCACCACCACCAGCACATCGGCATAAACTGTCATAACCGCCCCGCCCCCTCGAAAAGTTCCAAGCTGATATTGTCCAACAGGACTATTATAGAGAGCGGACAAGTTTTGTTTCTGTCGAAATCGCGGGACAAATCATCGGATTTCTCCAAAGCCCCGCGCGGGCTAACACGATGGGCCCCTCCCGCATACAATGAGAGAGAACAGCAACTGTATCGGAGCGTCCGGCGGGGCTCCCTGCCCGCCCTTTCCTGCCGCACGGGACCGCGCGCGGCGTTCTTATCCCTGTGAGCTGTGCTTTTGATACATTTATTCTGAGAAAAAGGTGTGATCGTTAATGGCTTGTTGTTGTAACAACAGGAACCGCTGCAACTGCGGCTGCAACTGCTGCCGGAAAAAGATGGACGAATGCCGCATCCAGCCCGTCAGCGGATGCCGTCCCAACAGCGACTGCTGCTGGTATCCGGTTGATGTCACGTCCGACAACGGACGCCAGATGAGGCTTTGCTGCGACCAGAGCGGCTGCTGCGGGATGTTCCCCGAGGACTGCCGGAATACCTTCTGGCCCGACTTCGCCCATCCGCGGTGGCTCTGCTGCAAGGACCTCTACTGCGCGAGGAGAAAGTGCGGCTGCTGACCTCCCGGTCTCGGGACCGCGCCGCCCGTGCAGAACATAAAAAAGGTGCGCAGCAACCGCTGCGCACCTTTTTTATCGCTTTACAACCATACGGCCGCCCCGACTACTGATAACAGTCCGGGTCGGGCGCCGGCACCGCCTCGAGCAGCGCCCGTGTATAGGGGTGGCGCGGACGCCCGCAGACCTCCGCGGTCTCCCCCAGCTCGACGAGCTTTCCCGCCCTCATGACGCCGATGCGCCCGCAGACCCGCCGCACCGCGGCAAGGTCGTGGGAGATCAGCAGGACGGACATGCCCCGCTCCCGCCGCAGGCGCAGGAAGAGGTTCAAAATCTGCGCGCGTACCGACATGTCGAGCGAGGCGGCGGGTTCGTCGGCGAGCAGGAGATCGGGGTCGGGCGCGAGCGCCCGCGCCACCGCGATCCGCTGCTGCTGCCCGCCCGAAAGGCCGCCCGGAAAGCAGCCGGCGAGCTCTTCGCCGAGGCCGACCAGCCCGAGCAGTTCGCGCGCCCTTTCCCTGCGTTCGGCGCGCCCGCCCCTGCGCAGGATATCGAGCGGCTCGCAGATCAGCTCCTCGGCCGTCATGCGCGGATTGAGGGAGCCGGACGCGTCCTGGAAGATCATCTGGAAGCTCCCCATGAGGCGGATTTCGCCGTACTCCGGACGGCAGAGCCCGGCGACGCAGCGGGCGACGGTCGATTTGCCCGAGCCGCTCTCCCCGACGAGCCCGAAGAGTTCCCCGCGCCCGATCGAAAAGGACACGCCGTCGACCGCGCGGATCTCCGCGCCGCCCGACAAAAAGCGTTTTTGCAGCCCGCATACCGAAAGCAGCGGCTCATCCACCGGCGCTCACCCGCCTTTCCCCAATCCCGGCGGGCGGGTCGACGCGCGGCGCGTCGGGATGCAGCAGCCAGGTCGCGGCATAGTGGGTATCGGAAACGCGGAAGAGGGGCGGCTCCTCCCGCCAGTCGACACCCAGCGCCCAGGGATTCCGCGGGGCAAACGCGTCGCCTGCGGGTGGATGGAGCAGGTCGGGAGGCGCGCCTGGAATGCTGAAGAGCTCCCCCGTCCCCTCCGGGGAGGGAACGGACGCGAGCAGCCCCCAGGTGTAGGGATGGCGCGGGTCGTGGTAGATTTCCGCCGCGGTGCCGATCTCGACGAGCCTGCCCGCGTACATGACGGCGACGCGCCCGGCGATCCGGGCCGCCGCGCCGAGGTCGTGGGTGATAAAGAGGATCGCCGTGCCCGTCTGGTGCTGGATGTCCCGCAGCAGATCGAGCATCTGCGCCTGCACGGTCGCGTCGAGCGCGGTGGTCGGCTCGTCGGCGACAAGCAGCTTCGGGCCACAGGCAAGCGCCGACGCGAGCACGCAGCGCTGGAGCATCCCGCCGGAAAACTGGTGCGGATAGTCGCCGTACCGCCGCGCGGGTTCGGGGATGCCGGTCAGGGCCATCAGCTCGAGCGCGCGCGCCTTCGCCCCGGCGCGGGAGATCCCTCCGTGCGCGCGGGCGGCGCGGGCGATCTGGCTTCCCACCGGCAGGGAGGGGTTCAGCGCGGACATCGGGTTTTGCAGCACGAGCGCGATCTCCTTCCCGCGGATCCCCTCGAGCTCCCGCTCGCCCATCGCGGCGAGGTCCCGCCCCGCGTAGAGGATGCTCCCGCCCGCGACCCGCCCCCGGTGGGGCAGCAGGCCGAGCAGGCTCTTGCAGAGCACCGACTTGCCGCAGCCGCTCTCCCCAACGACCGCGAGCGTCTCCCCCGCGCAAAGGGAGAAGGAGACGCCGCGCACCGCCCGGATGACGCCGCGCGGGGAGTCAAACGCGATCTTCAGATCCCGCACCTCAAGCAGCGCGTCCATGGTCATTCCCCCTTCAGGCGAGCGTCCAGTCTTTGACGTTCCAGAAGATGCCCACCCCGTGGTGGCCGAGGACCGTGTCGGGCGCGATCCCCTGCACCCGGTCCTTCGCGACGTAGACGGCGTCGGCATAGGCCAGGAAGGTGTAGGGCAAATCGTCGGTCAGCGCCTCCTGGAACGCCTGATAGTATTTCATCCGGTCGGCGGAGACGTCGGTGCCGCGCGCTTTCTCGAGCAGGTCGTCCACACGGGGGTTGGAGTAGTTCCCGTAGTTGGCCGCCTGCCCAGTGCCGAACACCTTGTAGGTGTGGTCGTCGGGGTCGAAGGGGCTTCCCCAGCCGATCAGATAGGCGGCCTGCCCCGCCCAGTCGATCTCGGAATCGATCGAAACGGTCACGTCCGCGCCCGCCTCGGAGAACTGCTGCGCGCAGATGTTCGCCATGTCGACGCGCACCGGGTCCCCCTCGGGGCAGTGGATTGTAAAGGCCAGCCGGTCGCCGTCCTTCTGGTAGACGCCGTCGGAGCCCTGCCGCCAGCCCGCCGCTTCGAGCATCGCACGGGTCTTGACCGGATCGTACTGGAACTTTTCAACGGCGGGATTGTTGTAGGGGCCGGACTGGAGGGGCGAGTAGGCGGGCCGGCCCTTGCCGAGCAGGACGCTGTCGACGATCGCCTGCCGGTCGACCGCGTAGCTCAGCGCGTTGGGCAGCTCGCGGTATTTGGCGAAGAGCGGATGGTTGAAATTATAGAGGACCCCCCGGTAGTCGGAGGTCTTCATATCGTAGACGGTAAAGCCCTCCGCGTCCCCGAACGACCGCGCGTCCTGCGGGGACACCTGCGCGAGGTCGAGCTCCCCCGACCGAAGCTGCATGGCGCGCGCCTTCTCGTCGGGCACGATCTTGAAGATGATCCGGCCGATCTTCGGCGTGCCCGCGTAGTAATCGGGGTTGCGCTCGAGCACGATGCTCTGGCCCGCGTCCCATGAGACAAGCTTGTAGGGGCCGGTCCCGACCGGCGCCTGGTTGAAGGGGTCGGTGACGAGGTCCTTCCCCTCGAGCAGGTGCTTCGGGAGGATTCCGATCGCGAGGTAATCGAGCATCGCGGCGTTGGGTGAGGAAAGCGTGATCCTCACGGTGTGGTCGTCGGGCGTCTCGATCGCCGCGATGTCCTCATAGTTGGAGGCGATCTCCGAGAGGTTTTCGGGGGCGAGGATCGCTTCCAGCGTGAACTTTACGTCTGCGGCGGTGAACGGTTCGCCGTCGTGCCATTTGACGCCCTTCCGGAGCGTAAAGGTGTAGGTGAGGCTGTCGCGGTCGTACTCCCACTTTTCCGCCAGCCCGGGGATGATCTTGTTTTCCCCGTCGCGGGCGGTCAGCCCCGAAAAGAGCAGCAGGTTCACTTCCCCGTGCTCATAGAGCGCGGGGTTGATGCTCGTGTAGTCCCCGCTGCCATAGACGAGGGTCGTTTCTTCCGGTTCCCCGCCCGCCGCGCCGCAGCCCGGCAGGAGGAAGAGGACCGCCGCCAGCAGGACGGCGAGGAGGCGCGTTACAGATTGCTGCATGTTTTGTTACCCTCCCTGCGGATGTAATTTCCAATGTCGGTGATGGAGACGAGCGTCGTGATCAGAAAGACGCCCGGTATGACGATGACCCACCAGCTCCCGGACAGGAGCGCCCGGTCGGCCTGGGAGAGCAGGCTCCCCCACGAGACGACGCCGACCGGCAGGCCGAGCCCCAGGAAGCTGAGAGTCGATTCGGTTGCGATCGCCGCGCTGATGTTGGTGACGACCATGAACATGAGGGGCGACAGGAGATTCGGCAGCAGGTGCCGCCGCAGGATGTGCCAGAAGCCCGCCTTCATCGTGCGCGCCGCGAGGACGTAGGCGCTGTGCCGCAGCCTGCGCACCTCTCCGCGCACGACCTGCGCCATCTGCATCCAGCCGGTCACGCCGACGACCAGCGCGATGCCCGCCGGGCTTTGGCGGCCGATGACCGCCTGCAAAAAGATGACGAGCAGGATGGACGGCACCGAGAGGGAAAGCTCGATGAAACGCATCATCGCGGCGTCCGCCTTAGCGGGCGCGACTCCGCTGACGCTGCCGTAGAGCAGGGCGATCGCGGTTGATATCGCGGCCGCGAGGCACCCCACGAGGAGGGACACCCGCCCCCCGTGCCAGATCATGGAAAAGAGGTCGCGCCCCATCGGGTCGGTGCCGAACCAGAATTCCGGCGAGGGCGGCGCGCCGATGTGCGATAGGTCGAGGTATCCGGGGTCGCGCGGCGCGAGCGCGCCCGCGAGGGCGCACCCCAGCAGGATCAGCCCGAGCAGGCAGAATGCGGCCCACGGCCTTCGCGCCCGCGCCCCCCGGCGCGGCACCGCCGCTGCCGCCACCGAAGCCGCGCGCCAAACGGAGAAGTCGCCGGGCAGAAAATTCATCGCGCGCCCCTCCCCCTCATGCGCGGGTCGAGCGCCCCGCCCAGCGCCCGCGCCGCCATGCCCGCGAGCATGACGACCGCGCCGGTGATGAGGCAGAGGACGAGCAGCATGTTGTAGTCGTGATATTTCGCGCTTTCAAAACAGAGTGTGCCCAGCCCGGGATAGGAAAACACCTTTTCCACGATGTAGGTGCCGCCCAGAATATGCGGGATCGACACCGCCATCAGCCCGAAATAGGAGGGCAGGACGTTGCGCAGGCACTGGGTGAAAAGGATTTTGCGGCGGCTGAGCCCCTCCGCGCGGCAGAGCAGGACATAGTCCTGCCGCACCTCGTCGAGCAGGCGGTTGCGGATGAGGTAGGCGTAGTACCAGAGGTGCCCGAGCACCAGCACGGCGAGCGGCAGGACGAGATGGCGCAGGCGCCCCAAAAGGTCGTACGGCCTGCCGATGTCGTAGGCCCCGCTCGAGGGCAGCAGGCCCAGCTCGACGCTGAACAGCAGGATCAGCAGAAGCGCCAGCCAGAAGGAAGGGATGCAGCCGGTCACGGTGCCGATCCGCCGGACGGCGCGGTCGGCCGGCGAATCCTCCCGCAGCGCGCAGAAGGCCCCCAGCAGCAGCGCCAGCCCGAAGGTCAGCAGGTAGGCGGTCACGCCGAGCAGCAGCGTGTTCCCGTAGACGCCGCCGATCACCGTCATCACGTCCCGCTTATACTGGAAGGAGACGCCGAAGTCGCCCCGGAGCGCGTTTTGAAGCCACGCGCCATACTGCACGATGATCGGTCGGTCCAGCCCGAGCCGGTCGAGCGCGTCGGCGCGCTCGGATTCGCTGAGGCGTTCCGCGCTCTCGCCGTAGTAGGAGCGCAGCGGGTCGCCGGGGGAAAGCCGCGAGAGGAAAAAGACCGCGATGGAAAGCAGAAAGAGCGCCAGCACAAATCCCAGCGCCCGCCTGACCGCGTTTTTCACCGCGCGCTTCATCTTTTCACCCTCCCCCGCCAAATTTGACGCAAAAGAAAAAACCATGAAAAATCCCCCGCGTTGCCCGCGGGAAAATCTTCATGATTTCATTCGTCAAATCGTCTATACTGCCTGCCGTCCCTTCGTGGGCGGCGCACGCGTCCGCTTCTGCGGACCTCACTAAGGATACCCGAATGAAACGGATTTGTCAAGCAGCCGCGATTGACAAACCGGTCCCGTTATTGTAAACTGGTAACGCACAGGAAGTGCGCTGTCTGTGGTCAAGCCACGGAGAAAACCGCCAGAAGGCTCACGCTTCGTGAGCCTTTTTTTGTCGACAGGAGGTCTTTGGGATGCCTCTCGAATCCTTTTTTGCCGCGCACCCGCGGGTAGCGGTCGCGTTCTCCGGCGGGGTGGATTCCGCCTACCTGCTCTACGCCGCCAAGACGGCGGGCTGCGATGCGGCCGCCTACTTTTTGAAGACGCCCTTCCAGCCCCGGTTCGAGCTGGAGGACGCCCAAAAGCTCGCGGGCCAGCTCGGCGTGCCGCTGCACATCGTCGAATACGACGTGCTCAGAGTCCCCGGCGTCGCGGAGAACGGGCCGCTGCGCTGCTACCACTGCAAGCGCGCGCTCTTCACCCGACTGTGGGAGGCCGCGCGCGCCGACGGATTCGAGGTGCTCTGCGACGGCACCAACGCCTCGGACGACGGCGTCGACCGGCCGGGCATGAAGGCGCTCGTGGAGCTTGGGGTGCGCTCCCCCCTGCGGGAGGCGGGCCTCTCCAAGCCGGAGATCCGCCGGCTTTCCCGCGAGGCGGGGCTTTTCACCCACGATAAGCCCGCCTATGCCTGTCTTGCCACCCGGGTCCCCACCGGCACGCCGATCACCCCCGGCCTGCTGGAAAAGACCGAACGCGCCGAAAACGCCCTCTTCTCCCTCGGGTTCACCGATTTTCGGGTGCGTTTTTTTTGCGGCGCGGCGCGCATCCAGCTCCCGGAGGGGCAGCTTTCTCGCGCTCTTTTGGCGCGGCAGTCGATTTTGGACGCGCTATCCCCCGATTTTGACGCGGTGCTGCTCGATCTGCGGCCGCGCGGTTAAGGAGACGACTTGATGGAACAGGACCGGATTTTACAGATTTTGCAGGAGGTCAAAGCGGGGGCGGTCACGCCCGAGCAGGCGATGCTGGACCTGAAGATGTGCCCGTTTGAGGATCTGGGCTACGCGAAGGTGGACCACCACCGCGCCCTGCGGCAGGGCGTCCCCGAAGTCATCTTCGGAAGCGGCAAGACGCCCGGACAGATCGTCGGCATCACCCGCTCGATGCTGGCGCGCGGCAGCGGCGTGCTCATCACGCGCCTCTCCCCCGAGGCGGCGGAAGCGGTCGCGGCGGAAATCGAGATCAGCTACGACCCCGTCTCCCGCATCGCCTTCGCCGGGGAGCGTCCCGCGCCCGACACGGAGGGGCGGATCGTCGTCGCGACGGGCGGCACGAGCGACATCCCCGTCGCGGAGGAGGCCGCCGTCACCGCCGAGTCGCTCGGCAACCCGGTGGAGCGGCTCTACGACGTGGGGGTCGCGGGGCTGCACCGGCTTCTCGCAAGGCTGGACGTGCTCATGAGCGCCCGCGTGGTGATCGCCGTCGCGGGCATGGAGGGGGCGCTCGCCAGCGTGATCGGCGGGCTGTGCGACTGCCCGGTCATCGCCGTGCCCACCAGCATCGGCTACGGCGCGAATTTCGGCGGGCTCTCCGCCCTGCTCTCGATGCTCAATTCCTGCGCGAGCGGCGTGTCGGTCGTCAACATCGACAACGGCTTCGGCGCGGGCTATCTTGCCAGCATGATCAACCACATGGGAGGGACGAAATCATGAAGACGCTCTATCTCGAATGCCAGATGGGCGCGGCGGGCGACATGCTGATGGCCGCGCTGCTCGAGCTGCTGCCTGATCCCGCGCCCTTTCTCGCCCGGATGAACGCGCTGGGCATCCCCGGCGTGGAGATCACGGGCGAACCCATGCAGAAATGCGGCATCACCGGCACCCACGTCCGCGTCAGGGTGCGCGGCGAGGAGGAGCAGAGCGAGGACGTCGGCGGCCACGCCCATCCCCACACGCAGGAGGCGCCCCACGTCCATGAGCACCCCCATGAGCACGACCACGGAGAGGCTCCCCATGACCGCGGGCACTTTCATGAGCATGAGCACGGCGGGGAGACGCCGCACACGCACGAACACGGCCACGAACACGGGGAGGGTCACAGCCATCCGCACGGGCATCATCACTACAGCTTTTCCGATATCCGCGCGCTGATCGAAGGATTCGACCTGCCCGCCGAGGTCCGGTCGGACGCGATCGCCGTTTACCGTCTCATCGCCGAGGCGGAATCCCACGCGCACGGCGTTGCGGCCGAGGAGGTGCATTTCCACGAGGTCGGCTCGATGGACGCGGTCGCGGACATCGTCGGCTGCTGCCTGCTCTTCCACCTGATCGGCGCGGACCGCGTCGCCGCCTCCCCCGTCCACGTCGGAAGCGGCTTCGTGCGCTGCGCGCACGGAGTTCTGCCCGTGCCCGCGCCCGCCACCGCCCACCTTTTGCGCGGCGTGCCCGCCTACGGCGGCGAGGTGCGCGGCGAGCTCTGCACCCCGACCGGCGCGGCGCTGCTGCGGCACTTTGTTTCCTCCTTCGGCCCGATGCCCGTCATGGCGGCGGAAAAGATCGGCTACGGCATGGGCAGCAAGGAATTTGAGCGCGCCAACTGCCTGCGCGCCTTCCTCGGCGAGGAGGACGGCGGCATGGACGAAACCTGCGAGCTCCGCTGCAACCTCGACGACATGACCCCCGAGGCGGTCGGCGCGGCGGTCGACCTGCTCTTTGCGGCGGGCGCGCTCGACGTCTTCCTGACCCCCATCCAGATGAAAAAGAACCGGCCGGGCGTGATGCTTACCTGCCTTGCCCGCCCCGCGCAGAAGCGGGCGGTGGTCGACGCCATGCTCCTGCACACCTCGACCCTCGGCGTGCGGGAGCACACCTGCCGCCGCACGGTGCTGCGGTCCTCCCTTTCGACGGTGGACACCCCCTACGGCCCCATCTGCGTCAAGCGGAGCAGCGGCCACGGGGTCGCCAAGGAGAAGCCGGAGTACGCCGACGTGCTCGCCGCCGCCAAGGCGCACGGCGTCCCGTTTGAAACGGTCTGGCGGCATGCCGTCGCCGCCTGCGAATCCGAAGCATGAAAGCGAAAAACGCCCGCCGGCCACTTGGTGGCCGGCGGGCGTTTTGTCATTTCCCCATCCTGCGGCGGATGGAATTCAAAAGGCCGTCCGCGTCGATGATCTCTTTTATAAACGCGGGGAAAGGCGCGGCGGTGTAGCTTTCCTCCCGCGTGAGGTTTCGGATGACGCCCGTATCGAAGTCCACCTCGACGCGGTCGCCGTTTTGGATCGCGTCGCTCGCCTGCTCGCACTCGAGGATCGGCAGGCCGATGTTGATCGCGTTGCGGTAGAAGATGCGCGCGAACGTCTTGGCGATCACGCAGGAGACGCCGTTTTCCTTGATGACCATCGGCGCGTGCTCGCGAGAGGAGCCGCAGCCGAAGTTCCAGCCGCCGACGATCATGTCGCCCGGCCGCACCTTTTTGACGAACTCCGCGTCGATGTCCTCCATGCAGTGGGAGGCGAGCTCCCCGCGGTCGGAGATGTTGAGGCAGCGCGCGGGGATGATGACGTCGGTATCGATGTTGTCCCCATATTTGTGGACGGTTCCGGTAGCTTTCATTGGTTGATTCCTCCCTTACAGGCTGTCGGGGCCGGCGATCTTCCCGGCCACGGCGCTGGCCGCCGCGACGGCGGGCGACGCGAGGTAGACCTCGCTCTTCACATGCCCCATGCGGCCGACGAAGTTGCGGTTGGTCGTCGCGACGCACCGCTCCCCCTCCGCGAGGATGCCCATATAACCGCCGAGGCAGGGGCCACAGGTCGGCGTCGAGACGGCGCAGCCCGCCTCGATGAAGTCGGAGAGGTATCCGGTCTCCATCGCCTCCTTGTAAATTCGCTGGGTGCCGGGGATGACGATGCAGCGCACCCCGTCCGCCACCCTCCTGCCGCGCAGGATGTCCGCGGCGACCGCCAGATCGCTCATGCGGCCGTTGGTGCAGGAGCCGATGACCACCTGGTCGATCTTTACGTCCCCCACCTCGTCGATCGTCCGGGTGTTCTCGGGCAGGTGCGGGAAGGAGACGGTCGGTCTGATCGCGGAGAGGTCGATGTCGTAGACTGCGTCGTAGACCGCGTCCGGGTCGGGCGCATAGACGTCGAAGGGGCGGTTTACGCGGCCCTTCTCATAGGCGAGCGTCACCTCGTCCACCTCGAAGATGCCGTTTTTCGCGCCCGCCTCGATCGCCATGTTCGCGATCGTCAGCCGGTCGTCCATCGAGAGGTTTCCCAGCCCCTCGCCGCCGAACTCCATCGATTTGTAGAGCGCGCCGTCCACGCCGATCATCCCGATGATGTGCAGGATGACGTCCTTGCCGCTCACCCACCTGCCCGGCTTGCCGGTCAGGTTGAAGCGGATGGCGGAGGGCACCTTGAACCAGCACTTGCCGGTGGCCATCGCGGCGGCCATGTCGGTCGAGCCGAAGCCGGTCGAGAAGGCCCCGAGCGCGCCGTATGTACAGGTGTGACTGTCCGCGCCGACGATCAGCTCGCCCGGCGCGACGATCCCCTGCTCGGGCAGCAGCGCGTGCTCGATGCCCATGCGGCCCACGTCGAAGAAATGTTCGATGCCGTATTTCCCGGCGAACTCCCGGCAGCGCTTGGAGAGCTGCGCCGCCTTGATGTCCTTGTTGGGCACGAAGTGGTCGAGCACGATCGAGATGCCCGTTTTGCTGTAGACGCTGTCGAAGCCGTACTTTTCAAACTCGTCGATCGCGACCGGCGTGGTAATGTCGTTGCCGAGCACCATGTCGACGTCCGCGTTGATGAGCTGGCCGGGCGCGACGGAGTCGAGGCCCGCTTTTTTGGCCAGAATCTTCTGGCTCATCGTCATTCCCATGTCAATTCCCCATTTCCATCAGAGTGTTATCCACCGTCTGCGGCGATTATATCATGGCTTTTTCTTCCATCGCAATCGCCTTGTTGATCGCGTTGACGTAGGCGCGGATGGAGGATTCGAGGATGTCGGGGCTCAGGCCGCGCCCGGTGACCGTGTGGCCGTTGCAGCTGATCTTGCAGATCGCTTCGCCGAGCGCGTCCTCGCCCTCGGTAACCGCCTGCATCGTCCAGTTTTCCAGCTTGGTGTCCATCTTGACGATGCGGTCGATCGCGTTGAAGGCCGCGTCGATCGGGCCCTCGCCGCGCGCCACATGCTCCTTTTCCTCCCCGTCGTCCCGTACGAGCCGCACGACCGCCGTCGCGGAGATGACGGTGCCCGAATTGACGACGAAGCTCTTCAGCCCGTAGGTCTCCTTCACGTCGGAGATCGCCGCGTTGCCGACGAGCGCCTCGATGTCGCGGTCGGTGATCTCCTTCTTGCGGTCGGCCATCTCCTTAAAACGCTCGAACGCCTCGGCGATGTCCTCGTCGGACATCCGGTAGCCCAGTTCGGCGATCCGGTCGGCGAACGCGTGCTTACCCGAGTGCTTGCCGAGCACCATCTTGTTCTGGTAGATGCCCACGTCGTCGGGGCTCATGATCTCGTAGGTGGTGCGTTCGGCGAGCACGCCGTGCTGGTGGATGCCGCTCTCATGCGCGAAGGCGTTCGCGCCGACGATCGGCTTGTTGGGCGCGATTCCCACGCCGATGATCGTGGAGAGCAGCTTGCTCGTGCGGTAGATCTGGCGGGTGTTGATGCCCGTTGTGCATCCGTAAAAATCCCCGCGGGTCCTGAGCGCCATGACGATCTCGTCCATCGCGGCGTTGCCCGCACGTTCGCCGATGCCGTTGACGGTGCATTCGACCTGCGTCGCGCCCGCCCGGATGCTCTCCAGCGTGTTCGCGACCCCCATGCCGAGGTCGTTGTGGTTGTGGACCGAGATGTCCACGGCGGGATTCTGGAGGTGCGCCTTTACATAGGCGACGAGGTCGTACATCTCGTTCGGGGTGCTGTAGCCGACCGTGTCGGGGATGTTGATTGTCGAGGCGCCCGCCGCAATCGCCGTGTCGAACACCTTGACGAGGAAGTCGCGGTCGCTGCGGGAGGCGTCCTCGGCCGAAAATTCAACGTCCGGGCAGAGGCTGCGCGCGAACCGGACCATCTCGGCGACGCGGGCGACGACCTGGTCGGGGGTCATCTTGAGCTTGTATTTCATGTGGATGTCGCTCGTCGCGAGAAAGACGTGGATGCGCGGATGCGCGGCGTGCCTGACCGCGTCCCACGCGCGCTGGATGTCCCCCTCGACGCAGCGCGCGAGCCCCGCGACGGTGGAATTCTTGACGATCTTGGCAATCGCCTCGACCGCCCGGAAGTCGTCGGGCGACGAGACCGGGAAGCCCGCCTCGATGACGTCTACGCCCAGCCGCTCGAGCTGGCGCGCCATCTCCAGCTTCTCGTTGAAGTTCATGCTGCATCCCGGGGACTGTTCCCCGTCCCGCAGGGTGGTGTCGAAAATCTTGACCGTTCTTGTGCTCATGGTGATTTCCCCTTTCCCGTAATGAGATTTCGAGAAACGTCAGCGCGGATCGCGGAGAAAACAAAAAAACCTTCGCCTCTCCAAAAAAGAGACGAAGGTTTTGAAAAACTTCCGTGGTACCACTCTCATTGACCGCCATAGGCAGCCCGCTCGACCGCATCCAACAATGCGCTCCCCATCTAACGGCGGGGTTCCGTCCGGTTCTAATCGCAAATGGAGCTTTCGACCGGCAGCTCGGGGGCGAGTTATTCACATTCGCGGTACCGCCTCGCACCGGCCGGCGGCTCTCTGCAAACGCGCGGGATGTGTTTTGTTCCCCGTCAACGCCTTTGACGTATTCATCTTGTTAGACATGATAACGCGCAAAGCCGCGTTTGTCAAGACGTAAATTTCCCAAAATTTTCAACGCATCCGGCGAAGCACCGTGGCCAGCGGTTTACCGAGCGCGACGGTCAGCACCGCGGCGATCACCGCCTCAAGCACGCCGTTGAGCCCGATGACGCCCATGATCACGCCGAGTAGCGCAGTCCGCGCGATCCCCTTGGCGGCGGCGTAGCTCGCGCCGAAAAAGAGGTAGATGCCGCCCATTACAAGGCCGGTATTCGTAATCGCGCCGACGATTCCCGCGCCGAGGAACGCGGCCGTATCCCCCTTGAAGGCCCTGCGCAGCAGGCGGAAGACCCACGCGGAAAAGACGCCGATCAGCACCCGCGGCAGGATCGCGATAACGAGGCTCCACAGGTTCCCGCTGTATTCGGGGGTGAGCGAATAGAAGGGCGTGAACACAAAGGAGGTGATCGTCGGCTGGAAGGTGTTGGTGATCACGCTGAGCAGCCCGAACACGCCGCCCAGGATGCCTCCCGCGAGCGGCCCCATCAGCACGCCGCCGAGGATGACCGGGATGTGCAGGGTCGTCGCCTTGGTCACGCCGAGCGGGATGAACCCGAGCGGCGTGAGGGTCAGCACGATCTCCATCGCGGCCAGCAGCCCCAGCATCGAGAGATATTTTGTGCGGGAAAGGGATTCCTTCATCTCGCCGCCTCCCAGCGCGCCAGGGTTCAGCCCAGCAGGACCTTGTGGTAGATTTTCTTGCCCTTTTTGAGAATCACGTGGCCCTTTTCAAAGGCGTCCGTGCCGATTTCAACTGTAAAGTCAGAAACCTTTTCATCGTCGACAGACACGCCGCCCTGCTGGATGAGGCGCTTGGCCTCCCCCTTGGAGGGCGCGAGCCCGGTCTTCACGAGCAGGTCCGCCACCGCGATCCTCCCACCGGCAAGGTCAGCGGCCGAAAGGGTGGTCGTGGGCATGTCGTCGCTCTGGCTGCCCGCGCCGAAAAGCGCGCGCGCGGCGGCCAGCGCCTTGTCGGCCTCCTGCTGGCCGTGCACCATCTTGGTCAGCTCGTAGGCGAGCGTCTCCTTGGCCTGGTTGAGCTGGCTGCCCTCCCAATCCTCCATCGCCTCGATCTCCTCGATCGGCAGGAAGGTGAGCAGCTTGAGGCAGTTGATAACGTCGGCGTCCGCGACGTTGCGCCAGTACTGGAAAAACTCGTAGGGCGAGGTCTTCTCCGGGTCGAGCCAGACGGCGCCGTTCTCCGTCTTGCCCATCTTCTTGCCCTCCTTGGTGGTGAGCAGCGTGAAGGTCATGCCATAGACCTCGTCGCCCGTGACGCGGCGGGTCAGATCGATACCGCCGAGGATATTGGCCCACTGGTCGTTGCCGCCCAGCTCCATCCGGCAGCCGTAGTCGCGGTGCAGCTTTAAGAAGTCGTAGCTCTGCATGATCATATAGTTGAATTCCAGGAAGGAGAGCCCGCGCTCCAGGCGGGTCTTGACGCTGTCCATCGTGAGCATCTGGTTGACCGAGAAATAGACACCCACGTCGCGGAGCAGCTCGATGTAGTTGAGCTTGCAGAGCCAGTCGCCGTTGCGTAGCATGAGCGCCCTGTCGTCGGAAAAGTCAATGAACTTCTCCATCTGGCGCTTGAAGCACTCGGCGTTATAGTTGATCGCCTCCGGCGTGAGCATCTTGCGCATATCGGTGCGCCCGGTCGGGTCCCCGATGAGGGTGGTCCCCGTGCCGAGCAGCGCGATCGGGCGGTGTCCCGCGAGCTGGAGGCGGCGCATCACAACCAACTGAAGAAAGTGGCCGACATGGAGGCTGTCCGCAGTCGCGTCGAACCCGATATAGAAGGTGACCTTCTCGTTATTCAGAAGCTCCTCGATCTTTTCCGGGTGGGTCATCTGCGCGATCAGGCCGCGTCGGGTTAATTCTTCAAATACTGTCATCGATCTTTCCCCTTGTTAAAATTTCTTTGTTACCATCCGCTGGGCGGATTTTTACCAGTATAGCATGCAAAAGCACAAAGTACAACCCCTACCGGAAGGCCCCGTCCGCCTCCCGCAGCATCTCGCGGGCATGTTCGAGCGCGATTTCGCTGAGGGTTTCGCCGCCGGTGATGCGCGCGAGCTCCCGCACCCGGTCCTCCCCCTCGAGCGGGGTGATCGACGTGAAGGTGCGGTCGTCGCGGGCCGTTTTCGAGATGAGCAGGTGGTGCTGCGCGTAGGCGGCGACCTGCGCCAGATGGGTGACGACGATCACCTGCCGGTCCGCGGCGACCTGCCGCAGCTTGTGGCCGATCTTCTGGGCGGCGCGGCCGGACACGCCGGTGTCCACCTCGTCGAAGATGAGGGTGCCGATGTCGTCCCGCCCGGCCATCACGTTCTTGACCGACAGCATGATGCGCGCGAGCTCGCCGCCCGACGCGATCTTCGCGAGCGAGCGCGGCTCCTCGCCGACGTTGGTGGAGATATAGAGCTCCAGCTCGTCGATCCCGTCGGGAGAGAGGGGCTTTTCGCGGCGCCGTACCGTAAGGGTCACCGAGGGCATGTCCAAGAAGGCAAGCTCCTCCATCACCCGCGCGGTGAACCGCTCTGCGGCGTCCCCGCGCGCCGCGGAGAGCTTTTCGGCGCGCGACGCCGCCTCGGCGAGCAGCCCCGAAAGCTCCCGCTGGAGCTGCCGGGCGCGCTCGTCCGACGTCTCGATCTTCCGGAGCTCCGCCGCCGCCCGGTCACGGAAGGCGAGGATCTCCTCCACCGTGCCGCCGTATTTCTTTTTGAGGCTGTAGAGCAGGTCGAGGCGGTTTTCGATTGCGTCGAGCTGGCGCGGATTGCAGTCGAACCCCTCAAGCAGGTCGCGGATGTCGCCCGCGAACCCCTCGAACTCGTAGGAGAGCTCGGTCAGCCGCTCGCTGACCGGCCGGGCCGCGTCCATATAGCGGGCGGCCCGCTCCATCTGCTCGACCAACGCGCCGAGCTGGGAGGAGAGCCCCGGCGTCTCGTCGTCCCCGTCGAGCACCGCGAGGCTGCCGCCGAGCGCCTCGGTGACGGCCAGCGCGTTCTTGAGGAGCTTGCGCTGCGCGCGCAGCTCGTCCTCCTCCCCCGCCGTGAGCCCCGCCGCGTCGATCTCCCCGATCTGGTAGCCCAGCAGATCGATGCGGCGCGCCTTCTCCGCCTCGTCGGTGTCGATCTGCTCGAGCTCCCGTCTGACGGCGGAATAGGCGCGATAGGCGTTCCGGTATTCCTCCAGCATCGGCTCCAGCTCGCCGTACCCGTCGATGAAGCCGAGGTGCTTTGCCGGGGAGAGCAGCTGCTGGTTGTCGTGCTGGCCGTGCACGTTGATGAGGTGCGCCGCGACGGTTTTGAGGATCGCGGCGGTGGCGGGCCTGCCGTCGATGCGGCAGGCCGATTTCCCGTCCGCCGTGATCTCCCGGCTGATGAGCACGCCGTCCTCCTCGGGCGGGTAACCCGCCTCCCCGAGCGCGGCGGCCGCCGCGGACGAAAGCCCGGTGAAGAGGGCGGAGATGACCGCCTTCTCCTCCCCCGTGCGGATGATCTCCTTGGAGGTGCGCTCCCCCAGCACGGCGTTGATGGCGCTGATCAGGATCGTTTTCCCCGCGCCCGTCTCGCCGGTAAAGACGTTGAGGCCGCCGGTAAAATCGATCGCCGCCTCGCTGATCACCGCGATATTCTTTATGTAGAGCTGTGAAAGCATCTTCTCACCCCGTTATTCCGGCATTGAAAACGCGCCGCCCCTACTGGCCGGCGCTCATCATCTTGCGGAGCTGCAGCACCAGTTCGCGCGCGTTGTGGTCGTCCCGCATGACCATGAAGATCGTGTCGTCCCCCGCGAGGGTCCCGACCACGCCGCTCCAATGGAGGGTGTCGAGCGCCGCGCAGACGGCGTTCGCCATGCCGGTGAAGCATTTGATCACCAGCATGTTGCCCGCCGAATCGATCTCCTTGACCGACTCGGAGAAGATCAGCAGGAACTTATTGGACATTTCGCTTTTGGGAAGGTCGGCGTGCGCCGCGTAGTGGTATTTGCCGTCGGGGGTCAGCGTCTTGACCAGCCGCAGCTCCTTGATATCCCGGGATACGGTCGCCTGCGTCACCGAAAAGCCGCTTTCGCGCAGCAGGCCCAGCAGCTCGTCCTGCGTGTCGATCGGCCGGGAGTTGATGAGTTCCAGGATTTTGGCGTGACGTTTTGCTTTCATACGATTCTTCCCCTTCGCCGCTGCGCGCCGGCGTCAATTTGTCCGTGCTCCGTCCCCGCCGCGCGCAGCCGGTGGACGGCGGGGACCCCTTCGCACGGGGCCTAACCCCGCGCCTTCAGCTTTTTCCCGAGGATGTCGGTGAAGCTCTTCTCCGGGAAACTGATAAACCGCGCCGCCTTCTCCGAGCGGCGGATATGCACCGTCCGGTCCGCGCCGAGCCCCGCGAAGCTCTCCCCGTCCACGCTGACGAGAATGCTGTCGGGGTTGTTGACGAACCGGCTGCGCACCGTGAGTTCCATGTCGGGCGAAAGGAGCACCGACCGGTCGTAGAGGGAGTGCGGGCAGATGGGCGTCAGAAGGATCGTGCCGATCGCCGGGTCGACGATCGGGCCGCCCGCCGAGAGGGAGTACGCCGTCGAGCCGGTGGGCGTCGCGAAGATGAGCCCGTCGGCGCGGTAGCTGCCGACCGGGCGGCCGCCGCTTTCGATATCAAGGTCGACCAGCCGCGAGAGCTCCCCCTTGGAGATCACGACGTCGTTGAGGGCGTGGCGCACGCCCGGGACCCCGTCGATCTCCACCTCGAGCAGCATCCGGTCCTGGATCGTGTAATCCCCGCTCGAAAGCCGCGCGAGGTATTCCAGCTCGTTGGGCTCCACCTGCGCGAGGTATCCGAGCCTGCCCGTGTTGATCCCGAGGATCGGCTTTTGGTATTCGACCGCGTGCTTGGCCGCGTGCAGGATGGTGCCGTCTCCGCCGACCGTGACGACCACGTCGCAGGCGGCAATCTGCCGGTCGAAGGCGCCGTAGCCGACCTCCCCGAACTGGCCCCGGAACCGCTCGTCCATGACCGGCACGCACCCGGCGGCGCGCAGCTGCCCGATAATCGCCTTCATCAGCCAGACAGTATTATATTTGGACAGGTTCGGCATGATTAATACGGTTTTCTGCTCCATCCGCACCACATCCCTTCCAAAGATTCAGTCAAGCGCCGCGTGGGAACGCTCCACCAGCGCCGCGATCTCCTCACGTTCCGGGAGGGAGCCCCCCTCCTCCCTGCGGAGGTACATGAGGTATTCGATGTTGCCCTCCGGCCCCTTGACCGGCGAAAAGTCGAGCCCGGCCACCGAAAAACCGTTCTCCGCCGCGTAGCCGACAGCGTTTTCCAGCACCTCCACATGGGTCGAGCGCTCCCGCACGACCCCCTTCTTACCCACCTTGCCGCGCCCCGCCTCAAACTGGGGCTTGACGAGGCAGACCATCCCGCCGCCACCGCGCAGCAGCTCCGCCGCCACGGGCAGCACGAGCTTCAAGGAGATGAAGGACACATCGACGCTCGCGAAATCGATGGGGTCGGGCACCTGTTCGCGGGTGACATAGCGGATGTTGGTGCGCTCCAGGTTGACGACCCGTCCGTCGGTCCGCAGCTTCCAGGCGAGCTGGCCGTAGCCGACGTCGACCGCGTAGACCTTTTCGGCGCCGTTTTGCAGCATGCAGTCGGTGAAGCCGCCGGTCGACGCGCCGATATCCATGCAGGTTTTCCCCTCGAGCACGACCGGAAAGACCCGCATCGCCTTTTCGAGCTTGAGGCCGCCCCGGCTGACGTACCGGAGGGTCTCCCCGCGCACCTCGAGCGCGGCGGCCTCCTCCACGTCCATGCCCGGCTTGTCGGCCTTCTGGCAGTCGACATACACCTGCCCCGCCATGATGACCGCCTTCGCCTTTTCCCTGCTCGGGAAGAGCCCGCGCTCCACCAGCAGGACATCCAGTCGTTTTTTCACGTCGTCCTCCGTCAGGTCAGAAGTAGAGTTCCGAAATCGCGCGCGCAACCGTGTGCGCGTCGAGCCCGCAGCGCCTGAGCGCCGAATCGGCGGGCATCGCGGGGATGAAGGGATTTTCCACCGCGCCGATCGTCATGCGGCCGCGGTAGCGCACCCGCGAGAGCGCGTCGAGGAAATGCTCCCCGATGCCCCCCTGCCGGACGCCCTCCTCCACAAAGTAGATCGCGCGGTATTTCTTCGCGAGCTGTACGCACGCGTCCGGAATGGGCGAAATGCGGTGCAGCTTCAGCAGGTCGGCCTTTTTCCCCTCGGCGGCGAGCAGCTCCATCGCGCCGTAAGCCTCCCCGAAGGCGCGCCCGTAGCTGACGATCAGCGTCTGGCCGCCGCTCCTGTGGTGGAACCACTCCCCCGGCCGGTAGCCGAGGCGTTCGTCCACCGGGATCTCCCCACCGCGCGGGTAGCGCACCGCCGCGACCCCGTCGCAGCAGTCGAACGCCTGGTCAAGCGCGTAGCGCAGATCGCCGTAGGTTGCGGGGGAATAGACCGTCACGCCGGGGATCTCCGAAAGGAACGCCGCGTCGAAAAGCCCCTGGTGGGTCTCCCCGTCCTCCCCCACGATCCCCGCCCGGTCGACGGCGAGCACGATGTGCTGCCGTTCGATCGACGCGTCGTGGATGATCTGGTCGAACCCGCGCTGCAAAAAGGTCGAATAGACCGCGAACACCGGCTTCATCCCGCCCGCGGCGAGCCCGCAGGCAAAGGTGACCGCGTGTTCCTCCGCGATCCCCACGTCGAAAAAGCGGTTTTTCGGGCCGAACTCCGCTGCAAAGGCGGAGAGGCCCGTGCCCTCCTCCATCGCGGCGGTGATCGCGCAGATTTTGTGATCCCGGCGCGCGCGCAGGACCAGCTCCCGACCAAACACCGAGGAAAAGCTCTCGGAGGGGGCCTTGAGCCTCCCGCTCGCCCGGTCGAAGCCGCCCACCCCGTGGTAACGGGCGGGGTTTTTCTCCGCGAAGTCGCAGCCCTTGCCCTTGACGGTGTTGACGTGCAGGACGACCGGCTTCTCGAGCTCCTTCGCGCGGCGCAGCGCCTGTACAAGCGCGGGGATGTCGTGCCCGTCGACGGGGCCGAGATAGTCGAAGCCGAAATCCTCGAAGAGGTTCGAATGGTAGAGCAGCTGGCGGAAGGCCGCCTTGGAGTCGGAGATCACGTCGCGCAGCTCCCTGCCGACGACGGGGATCTTCTTCAGCGCGTCCTCCACCCGGTTTTTCAGATTTAAGTACCCCTCGCTCGTCCGCTTGGAGGCGAGATAACGCGCGAGCGAGCCCACGCTTTTGGAGATCGACATATCGTTGTCGTTGAGCACGACGATCAGCCGGTTTCCGGTGCGCCCGGCGTTGTTGAGCGCCTCGTAGATCATCCCGCCGGTAAACGCGCCGTCCCCGACCACCGCGACCACGTGGTGCCGGTCGCCCGAGAGCGCCTTGGCCGTCGCGAGCCCGCAGGCGGCGGAGATCGAGGTGCTCGCGTGCCCCGCGATAAAGGCGTCACAGCCGCTCTCGCCCGGGCGCGGGAAGCCGGAGAGCCCCCCCTCCCGCCGGATGGTCGGGAACGCCCCGAGCCGGCCGGTCAGCATCTTATGCGCGTAGCACTGGTGCCCCACGTCCCACACGATTGCGTCCTGCGGGACGTCAAAAACGGTGTGCAGGGCGACGGTCAACTCCACCACGCCGAGGTTGGAGGCGAGGTGGCCGCCGTTCTCCGAAAGGGTATGCAGCAGCTTCTGGCGGATTTCCCAGCAGAGGATCTTCTGCTGCTCCGGATTCAGCCGCTTGACGCCGCCGGGCAGCTCCAGGCGGTTGAGCAGGTTATATTTAGCCAAAGGAACACCCCACTTTATCAGAATGCCGGGATCAGCGCGGCGATCAGGATCCCCAGCGCCGCGCCGCAGAGCACCTCCAGCGGCGTATGCCCCAAAAATTCCTTGAGGCGCTTGTTCGGGCCGCCGCGCTCCTCGGGCGCGTCCTCGCCGCGCGCGAGCGCGTCGAACTCCTCCTTGAGCATCTGGAAGATCTCCTTGAAATCGATGACCATCTTGTTGAGCACCTTCGCCTGCTCCCCGGCGGCGCGGCGCACCCCCATCGCGTCGTACATGACGATGCCCGCCATCGCCAGCGAGAGCGCGAACTCCGGGGAGGCGTAGCCGAGCTTTTTGGCCACGCCCACCGACACCGCGCACACCAGCGCCGAATGGGAGCTGGGCATCCCGCCCGAGCCCACCATGCGTTCCCAGATGATCTTGCGGCTGGGGATATAGGCCAGGATCGTCTTCAGCAGCTGCGCCGCGAACCACGCGAGAAACCCCACGTCGATGACATAGTTGCTGATCAGTACTCTCAATGGGTTCATAACTTCCTCCAGTCCGGCGGTTGTCCGGATGCTTTAGTGGTCCCTGCCGAGGATCATCTCCGCGACCCACAGCAGAAATTCATTGCCGGGGATCGCCGCGACGCATTCCCCGGCTTCGCCGATCAGTTCCCGCGCGCGCTCCCGCGCGCCCGAAAGCCCCAGCAGGGTGACATAGGTCGTCTTGTGGTTTTCCTCGTCGCTGCCGGTCGGCTTGCCGAGCTTTTCGGCGTCGCCCGCCACGTCGAGGATGTCGTCGGTGATCTGGAACGCCAGCCCGCACGCCCGCGCGTACCGGTCCGCCGTCTCCAGGAGCTCCTCCCCCGCGTTCCCCGCGAGACAGCCGAGCCGCGCGGAGGCGCGCAGCAGCGCGCCCGTCTTGAGCTCGTAGAGGGTGTTCAGCGTCTCGAGGTCGACCGGCTTGCCCTCGCAGCTGAGGTCGATCACCTGGCCGCCGAGCATCCCGCGCACCCCCGCCGCCTTAGCGAGGGTGCGGACCGCCTCCACCCGCTGCGCGTCGGAAAGGGGCGCGTCGGCGGCCGTCTCAAACGCCAGCGTGAGCAGCCCGTCCCCCGCGAGCAGGGCGTTGGCCTCGCCGAACGCCTTGTGGCAGGATGGCTTGCCGCGGCGGAAATCGTCGTCGTCCATGCAGGGCAGGTCGTCGTGGATGAGGGAGTAGGCGTGGATCATCTCGATCGCGCAGGCCAGCGCCATCGCCCCCTCCCGGGAGGCGTGGGTGAGCCGCCCGAACTCGAGCACCATCGCCGCCCGCAGCCGCTTGCCCGCGTCGAGCAGGCTGTGGCGCATCGCGTCGACGACCACGATCTGCCGCAGCTCCCGGTCGAAGTGCAGCCGTTCCCGCAGCGCGTCGTTTACCTGCGTCGCGTAGGACGCGAGCTGCTGCTCATACCGGTTCATCTTCCGTCTCCTTCGGCGCCGCCAGCTTTTCGACCTTGAGCTTCGCGGCCTCCAGCTTTCCGTTTGCAAAGTCCAGCAGCTTTACAGCCTCGCCATAGAGCTTGACCGCGTCGTCGATCGAAACGTCGCCGCCCAATTTCGCGGCGATCTCCTCAAGCCGCGCGACTGCGGCTTCCAGCGTCATCGTCTTGGTCATGTCGTCCTCCTATTCGTCCCGGTCACTTTCGACAATATCTCTCCGTCGGCGACCCGCGTCGTCAGCAGGTCCCCCGGCTTCACCTGTTCCGCCGAGAGGACGGTACGCCCGTCCGCGCTCGTCAGGCTGTAGCCGCGGGAGAGGATCTTCATCGGACTGCGCTCCTCCACGAGCGCGCCGAGATATTGCAGGCGGTTTCGCGCGCCGTCCAGCCTTTGCAGAACGCCCGCGCGGATCTCCCGTTCCAACGCGTCCAGCCGCAGTCCGCAGGCGCGCAGGATCCCCTCGGGGGTCGTAAGCCCGGCGCGCAGCTGGCGCAGCCGGAGCTCCGTCCCCTCGATACGGCGGACGACCGCCCCGTGGCAGCGCGCGCCGAGATCGGCAAGGTAATATTGCAGGTCGGCCATGTTGGGCACGGCGAGCTCCGCCGCGGCGGAGGGGGTCGGCGCGCGCAAATCGGCCGCGAAGTCGGCGATTGTAAAGTCGGTCTCGTGCCCGACGGCGGAAATCACCGGGATGCCGCTCGCCGCGATCGCGCGCGCGAGGGTTTCGTCGTTGAAGGCCCAGAGGTCCTCGATCGAGCCGCCGCCCCGCCCGATGATGATCAGGTCACAGGCTTTGGCGGCGTTGAGGGCGCGGATGCCGTCAATCAGCGTCCTTGCCGCGCCCGCCCCCTGTACCTGCGCGGGACAGAGCACGACCGTTGCCGCCGGGTAGCGGCGGGAGAGAATATTGAGCATATCCTGCAGCGCCGCCGCGCCCTCGCTCGTCACAATGCCGATCCGCTCGGGATAGGGCGGCAGCGGGCGCTTGCGCGCCTCGTCGAAGAGCCCCTCGGCCGCGAGCTTCGCCTTGAGCTGCTCATAGGCCAGGTGGAGCGCGCCGATCCCGTCCGGCTGCATGTCGGTCACATAGAACTGGTAGCTGCCGTCCCGCTCGTAAAGGGAGACGGAACCGCTCACGATCACCGACATGCCGTTCTCGGGCGAAAAGGGCACGCGCGCCGCGTAGCTGCGGAACATCACCGCCTTGACGGCGGCGGAATCGTCCTTGAGCGTGAAATAGAGGTGCCCCGACTTGTAGTGCCGGGTAAAATTGGAGATCTCCCCCCGGACCATCAGCCCCGAAAGGACGTGGTCCGATTCAAGGAGAGATTTCACATAGCGGTTGAGCTGGGAGACCGAAACAACGGTGGGGTTCTTCAGCACGCCGTCCCCCCCTCTCCCGCGCGCGACGCCAAAATCGCGACCCCGGCGGCGTTGTCGGAGGAAAACTGCGGGTCGGCGAAATAGCCCCCGTACCGCGCGGTCACCGCCTCGCGGATGATCGAATTGGACATGACGCCCCCCGCGTAGAGGATGGGCAGCTCGCCGAACCGCGCCCGGACCGCCTCGGTCATGCCGCAGAGGGCGGCGAGGATGCTGTCGAGGCAGTAGCGCGCGATATCGCGGTCCGCCTCCCCGTCGAGCTTCATCTTTTGGCAGCGGTTCTCAATCCCGGAGAGGGAGCAGTCCGCCCCCTTCATCACCGGGCGCACCCGGTAGGTCTTTTCCGATTCCTTCGCGAGGCGTTCGAGCTCCCGCCCTGCGGGAAACCGCAGGCCAAGCATCCCGCCCACGCGGTCGACCGCCTGCCCCGCCTTGAGGTCGAGCGAACGGGCGAAGAGCCGCACGGTAAAGCCGCACGGCCCGCCCGGTTCGGCGATCAGGCATTCGGTCGTGCCGCCCGACAGGTGGAAGGCCGCGAACCGCTTTCCGATCAGGTCGAGCCGGCCGGCGGAAAAAAGCGCCGCCGCGATGTGTCCCGACTGGTGGGATACCCGCGTGAGCGGCGCGCCGCAGGCGGCGCCGACCGATTGGGCAACCGCCTCCCCGACGAGGAAGCAGGGCATATAGGAGCCCTCGGCGTCACGCGGGCGCACCGACGCACCGACGCCCGCGAGCGGCGGGGGCCCCGCTTCAAAGAGGGCCTCGACCAGAGCGCCGAGCTGTTTGACATGCGCGAAGACCGCGTCGCTCTGCCGCAGGCCGAGCTCCCCCTCTCTCACCGGAAGGAGCTGTTTTTGCTGGCGCACCGCGCCGCTTTCCGAATCATAGAGGGCGGCGGAGGTGGTGTAGTTGCTCGTGTCGATTCCGAGGTACCAGGCCATCGCGCTACTCCGCCGCCGTTTCGGCGGCGGCCTCTTTGGCGGCGCGGACCGCCTCGTCCTCCGCCTTCGCCTCCCCAGCCGAAGCCGCGGCCTCCTCCTCGGCCCGGCGCGCCTCGGGCACATCCTGCCCCTTCGCGCGCACATAGGCGCCGAGCACCCCGTTGACAAAGGAAAAGTCGTCGGCGCTGCCGTATTTTTTGGCCAGCTCGACCGCCTCGTTGATCGAGGCGCCGACCGGCACCGTGTCAACGTTGTCGATCTCCCACAGGCTCAGCCGCAGGATGGTCAGCGCCACGCGCGACATGCGGTTGAGCTTCCACTTTTTCGAGTGGGCGGTGATCGTCTCATCGAGCCAGGGCAGATGATCGCAGACGTCGCTTGCAAGGCGGTATGCATAATCATCCACCTCGAGGTTGCGGCCGATCACGGCCTCCTCGATGATCTCGTCGACCGATTCCTCCTTGAAGGAGCGCTCAAATACCAGCATAAAGGCCTGCTCGCGGGATTCGCTTCGTTTCATATTGTCCTCTCCTAATTGTACGTCTGCGACAAGAATACCCTCCAAGGGGGCCTCGGAGGGCAGTGAATCGTTTTTTGGTCAGGCTTCCGTCTGCTCGGCGGGCTCGGCAAAGACGATGCCGGCGATGTTGATGTTGACCCGCGAAACGGCGATCCCGGTCATGTTCTGGACGGCCTCCTTGACGGCCGACTGGATCTTCTCGGCGGTCTCGGGGATGTTGACGCCCGCCTTGATGTTCACATGGAGCTCGATGACGGCCACGTCGTCCGACAGGTCGATGCCGATCGGCTTGGCGGACTGTTTTTTGAGCAGCCAGCCCTTGAGATTGGTCGCAAAGGAAGCGAGGGAGTCCACCCCTTCGATCTCCAGCGCCGCGTAGCGCGCGATGGTGGCGATCACCTCGCGGGAAATCTTGAGATTGCCTGCCGCCTGATTCTGGTCGTGACTCTGCATAATCATTCTCCTTTATATGGCGAGAAACGGATGTGTCCGATTGTTTTTCGGGAGCCGGTGTAGCATACAGGAATATTATATCATAAAATTCCGAATATACAACCGTATATGCAATCTTTTCCGCAAAGAAAGGAGAAGGAAAAAGCCTGCTTTTCAGCAGGCTTTTTTGGTGAAGATTCCGGCTGCGGGCTAACTGATCTCGACGATCGAGATGTTCTCGACCGGGATGCTGGTCTCCTTGAGGATGATATCCTTCATCTGGGCCACCTGGTCCGCTTCGAGCCCCTCCGTCTTGACCACCACGTCGACGTTGTCGGTGTCGTAGTAGACCATGCAGTCCTCGAAGCCCTTGGCCTTGATGAGGTTTTCAATCTTGCCCTCCGTCTCGATCGACTTTGCGATCTCGGTGGCCTTGAGCGCCATCTCCGCCTTGATGTCCGGGTCGACGTCCGCGCTGGCCATCATATTCTTGAGGGTCTCGACCGACTCGTCGCGGGAGCGCTGGCGGGTGACCTTTGCCTCGGCAAAATAGGCCTCGCCGTCGATGTCGTCCACCGTCGGGTCGTTCGCGTCGACCAGCTGGGCGTCGCCGTAGTTCTTGTCATTGGCGAGCGCGCCGGTCGCGGTCAGGTCGCCGTCCGTCCTGGCGAACTGATAGTTGACGTAGACGGCCAGCCCGAGCCCTACCACCAGGGATGCCAGGATGATCTGTTTTTTGCCGATAATCATATTCATACGGGGGTTCCTCCTCTTTTGATAAACTGAACTTATGGCCATAAACTGCGGGCTGCCGCCGCAGGGTATGCACGAATCATTTGCTGAGCTTGGTGACGCACACCTTGTTGTAGGGGATTCCGAGCGCGGTGGTAACCACCTGCGTCACCCGTTCCTGCACCACCATGCTCCCCGCGCCCTCGCACACGATGACGACCCCCTGGATGGCGGGCTGCCGTTCGGTTTTGACGAGCGCCTCCTTTTTGCCGTTCCCGGCGTCGACGACGATGTATTTCTGCTCGGTATTCTCCTGCTGGGTCTCCCGGGCCACCTCGTCGCCGTTATAGCTGTTGGTGCGGTTGACGTTCTGCGTCTCCTCCACCGCGTAGACATATTCGACGCCGCTTTCGGCCGTGACCATCACCTGGCACCGGCCCACCCCTTCGATGCTCCCCACGATCCCGGTGAGCCGATCCTCCAGCTGCGCCACATACTCCTGCGAGGTAAGCTGCCCCGCCCCGACGCTGGGATTCGGCTTGTTGGAGCCTCCGGTCTGGATCACCGTCGAAAGGAAGATCAGCGCCATGCCGGCTATCCCGACGAATAGTAGGGTGCGGCTGTGCTTTCCCTTGAAGACCGCGTCCAGCTTTTCCCGCAGTCCCGCGCCCAATCTGGTCCCATTCATGAGGTCACTCCTTTGTCGTCATATCCAATCAGTACCCTGACGCCGAGGCGTTCGGTCAATGCGGCGCGGATCTCGTCGTGCCGGGGCAGATAGCTGCGGTCGAGCTCCACCTCGCACTCACTAATAGATATGCCGCCCTGCCCGTCGTCATGTACATTTATGTAAATTTTGTTGTAGCTGACGCCCATGTCCCGCAGGGCGCGCATCGCCTCCAGCCGCACGCTTTCGGTCGCGCGTTCCTGCGCGCCCTCCTCCACCGCGCTCTCAAGCCGTCCGGCCTTTTCCTCGATCCGCCGCTGGATCGATTCCGGCGGCGTGAGCTCGACCGAGGCGGACGGCAGCACGACCGGCGAAAGCAGGCACCCGAGGAAAAAGACGCCGCAGGTAATGTTGAAGACCCGCTGCATGCTGGACTTCGGCAGGATGAGCTGCGCGAGCGCGCAGGCGATCGCCGCGGCGCAGATGCCGAACGCCCACTGCCTGACACTATCCAATATACGTTCCCTCCCCGCGAAAATATGACACGTCTCCGAAAACCCCGTCCTATACCCCGGTGGACACCATCATGACGAGCGAGGTCGAAATGACGATGAGCAGCGCGAAGCAGAGGATGACCGCGATGAGGATGCCCAGCGTGGCGGAGGAACTTTTGAGGATGCTCGCCACCGGCTTTACGCCGAGCATCTCGCTCACCGCCCCCGCGAGGTTCACGGTGAAATACCACAGCACCGTCTGCAGGAAGACGGGCAGGAAGGTCATCAGCGCGATCAGGATGCCGAACACGCCGACCGTCGCCTTGAGGAGCCTCAGGTACCCCTGCGTCGCGACGAAGGCGTCGGAGAGCGCACCGCCCACCACCGGCACAAAGCTGCCGATCAGGAATTTCGCCGCCTTGGAGGCGACCGTGTCGCTGCCCGACGCAACCATCGTCTGGAGCGAGAGCAGCCCCACAAAGAGGGTGAGCAGCAGCCCCAGCGCCCACGACACCGCCGATTTGATCGCGCCCGCGACCGCCGACACGTCGACGCCGGGCGCGAGGTTCCCGACCACGCAGAAGGCGAGGTAGACCCCCATCAGCGGCACGAAGATTCCCGCCACCACCTGCGAGACCACCTGGCAGGCCATGAAGAGGAAGGCGGTGTAGGTGGTGGCGGTCACCGCCTGCCCCCCGACTGTGACAATCGATGAAAAGATCGGGATGAACGCGAGGACGAAGTTGGAGTAGTCGCGGATGGCCGCGGCGGTCGTCGTGATGCAGTCGATGATCGGCGAGACGATCGACGCCGCCACGCACACCACCGCCACCGCCGCGAAGACGGTCGACAGCGTCCCCTCCCAGAGGGAGGTCTTGAGCCCGTCGAGCATGGCGCAGAGCAGCACCGTGCCGAGCACCGCGCCGAAGACGGTCAGCGGCAGGCGGATGCGCTCCTTCACGAGCCCCCAGATCTCCCGGAAGAACGCCTCGGGCGAGAGGGCGAGCAGCTCCTTGTAGTCGATGCCGTGCAGCCCGGTGCGCTCCATCAGATCCTGCGCGTCGTCCGGCAGTTCGCCGAGCAGCTCGTCCGCGCCCACCGCGTCGAGTTCCCGGCTCAGGTCGTAATCCCCCTCCCCCGCGCCTGCGTAGCCCCACGCCTCCGCCGCGTCGCCGGGCCTGTCCCAGGTGACCAGCTCCACCGCGAAGGCGCCCGTCCCGCAGAGGCCGGCCAAAAACAGCGCCGCGAAAAACCCCACAAGCCGCCGCATCATCCCGCACCCCCGATCAGGCCGCCCGCGATGCCGAGGATCTTTTCAAAGAGCGGCAAACTGACGAGCAGCACCGACAGCTTGCCCGCCGTCTCCACCTTGGAGGCGATCGCCGTCTCCCCGAGGTCGCGGCAGGCGTCGCAGGCGATCTGGGTGATGAAGCAGAGCCCCAGCGCCTTGAAGAGAATCTGCACGTATTCCGCCTTGGCGCCCGTCGCCTCGAAAAGGGACCGGATCCGCTCGAAAAGCGGGAGCGCGGAGGTGATGATCATCCCGAGGATCAGCACGCCCGCCGTCAGCGAAAGCAGCAGGGAGTACTCGGGGTTTTTCTGCTTGAGCACCGTGCCGAGCGCGACCGCGACGATCGCCAGCCCGGTAATCGTCATCATATTCATGTCAGTAGAGCCCAAAGACGCTCTTGACCGTCTCGAACAGCGTGTTGATCTGCACGATGATCATCATCAGCACGACGATCAGCCCCGCAAGGGTGGTCATCATCGCCTGTTCCTCCCGCCCCGAGCGGATCAGCACCTGGTTGAGGACCGCCACAATGATCCCGATCGCCGCGATTTTAAAGATCAAATCCACATCCATAATCTTTCATCGTCCTTTCCCGCCAAACTTGTCCTTTGCATTATAGATATGCCTGTCCCTCCCGGTTCAGAACTCTTTTTTCCGGATGCTTCCCCGGCCCCCGCAGGCGGCCTGTTTTCGCAGTACAGGCATCAAATGAAAAAGACCACCACAAAGGCTCCCGCCAAAAGGCCCATCGTGCGGTAGAGCTTGCCGTGGGATTCGCACCGTTCCCGCGCCGCGGCCAGCTGCATGGCGAGCAGCGCCTTCGCGTGGGAAAGGCTCGAGAGCTGCCCGTCGAGGTCGCACTGCCCGAGGGTGTCGGCCAGCGCCTCGACGATCGCGGCGTCCTCCCGGGTGAGGCTCCCGCCCTGCTTTGCCACCGCTTCCCGCCACGCCTGCGGAAAGGGCGTTCCCTTCCGACAGAGGGCAGCGCAGGCGGGCAGGAAGGGCGCCTCCTGCGCCGATTCCCGCTCCTCCAGCCGCGCGACGGCCTCGTCGGGAGGCGCCAGGCTGTAGGAAAGCTCCCCCTCCATCCCCGTCAGCAGGGCGATGCAGCCCTCCAGCTCCCGTACACGGCGGGAAAGCGCCTGCGCCATCGAAATTCCGATCGAGGTGGTGCAGGCGACCACCAGCAGCATTCCGCAAACCTTCAATATCATCAGCATGGCGCCGGCACCTCCCTGATCTCCCGGATTTTCGAGGGGCTTTCCGCGCCCTCCAGCAGCACGAGCTTTTGGAACGCGCCCGTCTCCAGCAGCCGCCTGGCCTGCGGCTTGCGCAGAAATTCCTCGTAGTCGGCGGCGTGCAGCGAGGTCACGACCGCCACGCCGCTGTTGGCGGCGGCGGCCACCGCCTCCACCTCGCCGTCGGTGCAGATCTCGTCGCAGACGATCACCTGCGGGGAGAGGTAGCGCACCGCGATCTGCAGCCCCTTCGCCTTCGGGTAGCCGGAAAGCAGGTCGCAGCAGGGCCCCAGCTCGCTCTGTACGACGCCGCCCGAGGCCGCGCCGATCTCCCCGCTTTCGTCGACGACGCACACCTTAAGGTAGCCGCCGGGGGAACCGGAGGAGAGCTGGCGCGCCGTGTCGCGCAGCAGCGTCGTCTTGCCGCTGGCGGGCGGCCCGACAATGAGCACGCCGCACGGCCTGTCCCAGAAGCAGCCCCGCACGAGCGGGTCCGCCGCCCCGTAGATCTCCCGCGCGACGCGCAGGTTGATCGAGGTGATGTCCCGCACGGCGGTCACCTTCCCCTCCTCGGCCACGGCTGTCGCCGCGATGCCCGCGCGGTGTCCGCCGCGTACCGAGAGGTAGCCGTCGCACAGCTCCCGCTGGTGGCTGTGTACCGCCCAGCCGCACAGCGTCACAAAGGAGTCCTGCATGTCCGCCTTGGTCAGGAGAAAGGCGTTCAGCGCGGGCCGGTCGGAGACCCCGCCGTTTTCATCCACAAAGAGCACCTTGGCCGACGCCATCAGCCCGAGGGGCTTTCCCGTCCGCAAACGGATTTCCGTCACCTCCGCCGCGATCTGCGCGGGGACCCGCGAAAGCACCCGCCGCACCCGTTCCCCAAGGGTCGCCGCCGCAGAGAGGTAGCGTTCGTCTTCCTTCATTTCATCACGTCCTTTTCCAGTCTTCCCTCCTATCTTATTAGCCCGTCCGCTTTTTTAGAACCGGAGACCGGACAGGCGCAAAAGGGCCGCCCGCGGATTTCTCCGCGGGCGGCCTAATAAAATCCTGATTCCGTTTCGGGGGAAGGTCAGGCCTTCTCCCCGTGCCTGCTGTTAAAATACATGTAGACCTGGCATTTGATCATGCCATTATAGAGCTTGCGGCGGCGGACCGCCTCCCGCCCGAAGACCCCCTCGAAATCGTCGTGCGGGCTGATGATGTAATAGCCGAGGTCGTCACGCTGCGGGAAAACCTGCCCCATCGTACGGCAGATCTCCTCCGCCTCGGAGGCCGCGAGCAGCCGCTCCCCGTAGGGCGGGTTGGTGATGAGGACCCCCCTGCGCCCCTCGGGAATCTCGGGCGCAAAATCCTTGATGTCCGCCTGCCGGACATGGATGCGCCCGGCGACTCCCGCCTTCGCGGCGTTTTCCCGCGTCAGGCACACCGCCTCGGGATCGATGTCGCTGGCGAACGCCTCGAAGACCGCGTCGCGTCGCACCTGCGCCGAAGCCTCCCGGCGCACCTCGTCGAAGACGCCGTTCTGGAAGCACTTCCAGCTCTGCGCCGCGAACCGCCTCCGGATGCCCGGCGCGATGTTGAGCGCCTTGAGCGCCGCCTCGATCACGATGGTGCCGGAGCCGCACATCGGGTCGTAGACGAGGGAATCCCCCCGCACCCGCGCGAGGTCGACGATGCCGGCCGCGATCGTCTCCTTGATGGGCGCCTCGTTCGCGTTGGCGCGGTAGCCGCGCTTGTGGAGCCCCGCGCCCGTCGTATCGAGCAGCAGCGTCACCGTATCCTTGAGGATGGAAAACTGCACCTGGTAGATCGCGCCCGTCTCGGCGAAAATCTCCTTGTGGTAGACGTTTTCAAACCGCCGCACGATCGCGCGCTTGATGATCGACTGGCAGTCGGACATGCTGAACAGCTTGGAATTCCGCGACCAGCCCTTCACCGGGAACTGGTCGTCCACCCCGATGAAGTCCTCCCACGGCAGCGCGGCCGTCCCGTCGAAAAGCTCGGTGAACGTCTCGGCGCGGAACTTCCCGATCACGATCCCCACCCGTTCGGCGGTGCGCAGCCAGATGTTCGCCTTGGCGACCATCGCGAGGTTCCCCTCAAAGGTCACCCGCCCGTCCGAGACGGTGATGTTTTCCCCGCCGAGCTTTTTGACCTCGAAGGAGAGCACGCTCTCAAGCCCAAAGAGGCAGGGGCAGGTAATCGTCACTTTTTTATCCATGGTGGTCCTTTCCGGCCGCGCGCCATCCATTTGCGCGGGGATTCTTTTTACATTCTTATAATAGGATTATAGCATAAATCCACAAAAGAAAAAAGACACATCTCGGCAGAAAGGGACGGCCCGCTTTCGCGGGCCGTCCCTGCGCTCTAAAAGAGCAGTTTCTCGTAGATCTCGGCGATATGCTCCTCCATGAACGCCCGGATCTTCTCCGGGATATCCGCGCCGCCGAACCGCAGGTCGTAATGCAGGTCGGCGTTTTTGCCGGTCAGCGCCGACAGGGTGTCGGCGGCGACCTGCGCGGGGGATTCGCCTCCCGAGAAGGAGACGGACAGAATCCGCTCCATCCCCGCCATCTTGAGCGGGAAAAACGGGCAGCCGTAACGAACGGAAAAGTCGCACAGCCGCATTCCCTCGCGGACGAACGGCTCGCTGTCCCGGTAGGGGCTCAGCGCGCAGGCGAGCGCCGCCGGTTCGTTGCCGGAAAGCGGCAGGACTTTGAGGTTCCACGCGTCCGAGTGCAGCGTGTCGGAATAGATCACCGTTATGCCGGTGGAGGCATCGACACAGCTGACCGCAAGGTCGCACACCGCGGGCGCGCGGAACATCCTCATCCGATCCAGCTGCCGGAGTCCCAGCTGCGGCGTCTGCGACGCCGAAAACAGGGTCATCAGCTCTTCGAGCTCCTCCGGCCCCGCCCCGCGCGACCACAGCAGCGACGGAACCGCCGCCAGCGAGGTCGCCGAGAGCATATCGACCGCAACGGAGCGCTTTAGCAGCTCGTCGGCAAAGACGTTTGCCGCCGCCGCGCCCGCGCCGCTGCCGGAAAACGCGACACCGATTTTCATGGCAGACCTCCTCAGTCAGAGATACTGCCATCCCCAGCGGCAAAACCACCGCACAGCTGGGATGACAACGTCCGCGCCCCGCCCGTGGGGCGGCGCACCGGACACTACCATTCTATGCTGTGCGGCGGCGGCTGCCACTGCCCTGCCGGTCCTAATCGAACGGCCGGTATTCCGCCATGACGGCAAGCGCCGCGCGGATACCGTCCACCGCCGCGCTCATGATGCCGCCCGCGTAGCCCGCGCCCTCCGCGCAGGGATAGACCCCCCCGGCCCCCGGCGCCTGGTAATCCTCCCCGCGCAGGATGCGCACGGGCGAGGAGGTCCGCGTCTCGACGCCGGTGAGCAGCGCGCCGGGCGCGTCGAAGCCGGGCAGCTTTTTCCCGAAGGCGCGCAGCCCCGTTTCAAGCATTGACGAGACGAACCCCGGCAGGAGTTCGTGAAAGTCGCAGGGCGTCACCCCGCGCGCGTAGGTCGGCCGCACCCGCGCGGCGTCGAGCCCCGCCTTCCCCGCGAAAAAGTGCCCGATGTCCTGCGCGGGCGCGCGGTAGCCGCCGCCCCCGGCGGCGTAGGCGCGCCGTTCCAGCTCCCGCTGGAACGCGGCCCCGCCCAGCGGCCCGCCGCCGTAGTCGGCGGGCGTGACCGAGACGGCCACCGCCGCGTTGGCGTTCTTCCCGTCGCGCGCGTGGTAGCTCATCCCGTTGGTGACCGTCATCCCCTCCTCCGACGCGGCGGGCACGACCACGCCGCCCGGGCACATGCAGAAGGTGTAGACGCCGCGCTCCCCCACCCGGTGGGAAAGCTGATACTCTCCCGGCGGCAGCGCGGGATGTCCCGCGTGTTCGCCGTAGAGCCCCCGGTCGATCTCCGCCTGGAGGTGTTCGATCCGCACGCCGACCGAAAAGGGCTTGGCTTCCATCGCAAAACCGCGCCGCAGGAGCATCTCAAAGGTGTCCCGCGCGCTGTGTCCCGCCGCGAGCAGCAGCACGTCGGCGGGGATCTCCCCGGCGGAGGTGCGCGCGCCGCGCAGCCGTCCGCCCGTCACCACAAGGTCGGTCAGCGCGGTGTCGAACCGCACCTCCCCGCCGAGCGAGCAGATTTCCGCGCGCAGGTTTTTGACGACCTCGCGCAGACGGTCGGTACCGATGTGGGGCTTCGCCCGGTAGAGGATCTCCGCCGGCGCGCCGAACCGCACGAACTCCCGGAGCACCCAACCGCATTTCGGGTCGCCGATGCGGGTGGTCAGCTTGCCGTCCGAGAAGGTCCCGGCGCCCCCCTCCCCGAACTGCACGTTCGTTCCGGGGTCGAGGGTCCCCTCCCTCCAGAACCGCTCGACCGCCGCGACCCGCCGGTCCATCTCCCCGCCCCGCTCGAGGATGACCGGCCGGTAGCCGTTCTGCGCGAGCAGCAGCCCGGCGAACATCCCGGCGGGGCCGAAGCCCACAACCACCGGGCGGTGTTCCAGCGTCCGCGTCCCGCGGGGGATCTCGAGCGGCTCCTCCCGCCGCAGGGAGACCCGCCGGTCGGCGCAGCGGGAGGCGGCGGCCTCCTCCTCCGCGGGGGCCCCGAGCGTGAGCGCCACGGTGTGCACAAAGTGGATGTCGCCCCGCTTGCGCGCGTCGAGCGACGTTTTGACGATGCAGGCGTCCGCCGCCCGCACGCCCAGCAGCGAGGCCGCGCGGGAAAGCGCGGCCTCCGCAGGTTCCTCCAGCGAGGTCGTGATCGAATGGACGATGATCGGCATAAGTCCTCCTCCGCAAAAAACGAGGGCGTCCGGCAGGCCGGGCGCCCTCGGGATGGTTTGTCTATCGCTCCCTAATGTTGACGAGCACGGTGTAGTCGCCGCTCGCCCACGCCAGCCCCTTGCCCGGCGCGGAGATACGCACCGGCATGGTATACGGTCCGGGCGAGGAGACGTCCTTGGTGGACATGTCGACCTCCGCGACCAGATCGGACCCCGAAAGCGTCGCCATCACATCCGCGTCCCCGATGATGTGCACCCCCGAAATGCTCGGGGACTCCACCGTGACGCTGTAGTTGACCGGGACGTTGGTGACCCGGATGTTGTCGCCAGGGATCGTATAGTTGCCTTCGAGCATGTCGGCGGTCTTGATCGTCACGATGACCGTGTCGACCCCCGAGAGGTTGGTGAAACCGGAGGGCAAAAAGCCCTTCACGTCAAAGGAGAAAAAGTTGCTGTCGATGGTGATCTCGTTAATGTTGATGAACCCCATGTCGAGCTGGCTGTAGGCGTCGATCAGCTCCTCCGGCCCGGCGACCAGCAGGGATGCGACGGAGTATTCATCCTCCAGCCAGTCGATCGGGAAGCCCGACGGGACGTTCAGATATTCGACGCTGACCGGCAGTTCCTTCTGCTTGAGCACCGGGATGGTCACATCCGCCGTTTCGGCGCTCATCGTCAGCAGGCTGCTGTCGAGCTCGTTGCCCTCGGCGTCGTAGAGGACGATCTGGCCGGTGCGGGTCTTGCTGGAGGTGATCGGCGCGTCAAAGCTGATCGAAACGACGCATTTGTCGATCCGCCCGACGTCGGTTTCCGGGCCCGAGATCGTGATCTCCCGCGGGCTGACCTTCGTCTGTCCGCGGACGTAGTCCTCGGGCGTCTGGAGTCCCTCGATGTCGGTGGCGACCTGGAAGGTCTTCTGCGCCTGGCGGTCCACCCGCACGCGCACGGTGGTGGGGCTGATCGCGTCGGTCTGCGCGAGGGTGAAGCCCTTGCCGAATTTATCCCCCGCGCTGTAGTTGCCCGTCTTGCCGCCCGAGAGGACGACGTCGAAGCTGCCCGGCGCGGTGATTCCGGAGAGGTCCGCGCGGATGTCCACATCCGCGGGCTTTACCGCGCCGACGACGGGGCGCGCGCCCTCGATGCGCACGTCGACCGTTTCGATCTCGCTGTCGACGATGCGCAGGTTGAGCGCGGCGAGCGCGTCCACCTGGTCGGCGGTGATGGTGACCGGAACGTTGCGGATGGTCTGAACCTTATCCGGCTCGACGTAGTAGACGATCACCAGCCAGATGATGACCGACGTCACCAGAGAAAGGATCATGAGCAGCCTCCGGTTGTCCAGGAGGCGTCCAAAGTTAAACTTCATTCGTATCTTCCCCCTCGGGGCTCTTCTTCCCCCGCTTGCGGTCAAAACGCTTGTCGGAAGGCTCGGCGGCGGCTTTTTCGGGGGTGAGCTCCGCTTCCAGATATTCCCGCAGGCGCGCGGTGGAAAGCCCCCGTTCCAGCTTGCCGTTGCGGCAGACGGTGATGAAGCCGGTCTCCTCCGACACGACCACGACGATCGCGTCGCTCATTTCGCTCATGCCGAGCGCCGCGCGGTGGCGGGTGCCCAATTCGCGGCTGATCTCCTGGTTATCGGAGAGCGGCAGAAAACAGCCCGCGGCGTGGAGCCTTCCCTCGCGGACGATCATCGCGCCGTCATGCAGCGGCGAGTTGGGGAAAAAGATGTTTCCGATCAGTTCGGGCGTGGGGTCGGCGTCGACGACCGTGCCCGTCTTGATGATGTCGCCGAGCTTGGTCTTCTGCTCGATGACGACGAGCGCGCCGATCTTCTGGCGCGAGAGGGAGGAAGCCTCCTCCACCAGGGCGTTGATGAACTTCACCCATTTGGCGCGCGTCTCCTGTTCGCTCATCCCGCCTGAAAAGACCTGCAGCTTGCCGATGCGGGAACGCCCGACCTGTTCGAGCGCGCGCCGCAGCTCCGGCTGGAAGACGATCACGAGCGCCAAGACGCCGATCTGCAAAATATTCTTTGTAATGAACTGCATGGCTTTCATCTCGAGCGCCTGCGCGAGCAGGTAGAGCAGCAGCAGCATCGCGATGCCCTTGACAAGCTGCGCGGCGCGCGTCTCGCGCACCAGCTTGATGCCCTGGTAGATCAAAAAGGCCATGACAAGGATGTCCAGCGCGTCTTTCCACTCAAACGTGCTGAACGTTCTGACAATGTTGTACCAGAGCTCGGCCATACATTCATTCCCCTTCGACGTTCGGACGATGCGGCCGGAAACCATTCCGGCCGCATAAATCCCTTTTTATATTTTATCACATATCCACAGCAAATCAATCTTTTTTTTGGCGCATGGCGCGGTTGGCTTTATTTCTCATATGCGATCTTCCGGACCGCCTGCGCGAACTGTCTTCCCTCGTCGGGCGTGTTGAAGGCGCCGACGCTCAGGCGCACCGTCCCGCCGTGGTTGGTCCCGAATTTTTTGTGCGCGAGCGGCGCGCAGTGCAGCCCGCCGCGGACCGCGAACCCCATTTCGTTGAGCTTCGCGGTCGTCTCCTCCGAGCCGAGGCCGTCGATGTTGAAGCTGAATACCGGCAGGTTTTTGCCGTGCTGGGGGGCGGGCGTGTAAAGGCGGACGCCCTTCACCCCGCAGAGCTCCTCGTAAACGCACCGGGCCACCCCGCTCTCAAACCCGGCGATCCGCTCCATTCCGCTCTGGCGGATAAAGTCGATCCCCGCGCCCATGCCGAGGATGCCCACCGTGTTGAGGGTGCCCGCCTCGAAGCGGTCGGGCATGAAATCGGGCTGTAGGTAATCGTAGGAGACGCTGCCCGTCCCGCCCTCCGCGAGCGGCCGCAGGCGCTTGCCGCACGAGGTGATGAGCAGCCCGGTCCCGGTGGGACCGTAAAGCCCCTTGTGCCCGGCCGTGCAGAGGAAATCGATCTGCATCCCCTTGACGTCGATCGGCTCGATCCCTGCCGTCTGGGCGGCGTCGACCGCGAAGTAGAGCCCATACTGCCGTGCGAGCTGCGCCAGCCGCGCGATCGGCAGCTTGACGCCGAACACGTTGGAGCCGTGCGTGACGATGATCGCGCGGGTGTTCGGCCGGATGCAGGAGCGGAAGGCGTTCACCGTCTCCTCGTCGTCCGAAAAGGTCTCCGCGACCGTGTAGGTGATGATCCCCTGCACCGTGAGCGCGTGGACCGGCCGCAGGACCGCGTTGTGCTCGAGGTCGGAGATGATGACGTGGTCGCCCGGCTTGAAAAGCCCCTTGACGACCGTGTTGACCGCGTAGGTGCAGTTCTGGGTGAAGACGACGTCCTCCACGTCCGCCGCGCCGAAAAATTCCGCGGCCTTCGAGCGCACCTCGAACACCTGTTTGGCGGTCTCGGCCGACAGGTCGTGCCCGCTGCGTCCCGGGTTGGCGCCGTAACGCATCAGCGCCGTATCCACGGCGTCCTTGACGGAAGCGGGTTTTGGGAAGGTGGTGGCCGCGTTGTCGAAATAGATCATCCGGTCACCCTCCCCGCTGAATTTCCGAGACCTTGATCCCCGCCGCGCTCAGGATTCCGGCGGCGGCGGCCACGTCGCCGCGGATTTTGAGCCCGTACCCGCAGCCCTGTCTGCTGTTGGGCGCGGTGTTGCGCTCCACATAGGCGGAAATCCCATTCTGTTCCAAGAGCTTCTGGCCCTTCATCGCGCTGGTGACGGAACGGACCACCAGCACGGCCTGATCTATATTTGTCATAAGCATCGTTCTCCCTGCTATGAAATCATGGATGCGGACGCGCCGCATTGCCGACTGTGTATTCCCGCCTGAGCGGGCAAAAGAAAATACAGCGGTACAGTCCGCGCGTCAAAACGCGTGCAGGTACCGCTGTATCATCATATGCAGGAACGCCCCGGAAAGTCAGCGCCTCATCAGCAGGCAGACCGCGTGGGCGCTGACGCCCTCCCCGCTCCCGGTGAAGCCCATGTGCTCCTCGGTGGTGGCCTTGATGTTCACATCCTCCGCCGGGACCCCGCAGGCGTCGGCCAGCCGCCGCCGCATCTGCGGGATGTATGGCGCGAGCTTCGGGGCCTGCGCGACGACCGTCGCGTCCACATTGCCGATCTTCCAGCCCCGCTGCTCGGCCATCGCGCGCACCCGCCCGAGCAGCGCGACCGAATCCGCGCCCTCATAGGCCGGATCGCTGTCGGGGAACTGCGCCCCGATATCTCCGAGCGCGAGCGCGCCGAGGACCGCGTCCATCACCGCGTGGGCGAGCACGTCCGCGTCCGAATGCCCGAGCAATCCCTTTTCCCAGGGGATCTCCACCCCGCCGATCACCAGCCTGCGTCCTTCCGCGAGCCGGTGCGCGTCGTAGCCGTGCCCGATTCTCATGCCGCTCATATGCGTTCCCCCTCCGCCGCCTCCACCATCGCCGTCGCGACCACGAGGTCGACCGGCGTCGTGATTTTGATGTTGTCGTAGTCCCCGCGCGCGAGATAGACCGGGTACCCCGCCGCCTCGAGCATCTGGCAGTCGTCGGTATAGTCCATCCCCGTTTCCTCCGCCTTCCGCGCCGCCAGCCGGTAGCGCTCGAGCTCGAACACCTGCGGCGTCTGCACCGCGAACAGGGTGCTGCGATCGGGCGTCGAAAGGATCCGCCTGTTTTCATCCGCGACCTTGACGGTGTCGGTCACCGGCACGGCCGCCGCCGCCGCGCCGTAGCGGACGGCGTCGATCACCGCGTCCGCGATGACCTGCTGGTTCACAAGCGGGCGCGCGCCGTCGTGGACCGCCACGTACTGCGTCTCGTACCCGACGGCCTCGACGCCGTTTTGGACCGACTGCTGGCGGGTCTGGCCGCCGGCGACCACCGAACGCACCTTCGGGACCCCCCAGGCGCGGATCAGGGCGTGCATCGTCGGGATATCCTGCGCGCGGGCGACCACGATGATCTCGTCGATCCAGTCGCTGTCGGAAAAGGCGAGCATTGTGCGCACGACGACCGGAACCCCGCAGATCTCCTCAAACTGCTTGTCGATCCCCTGCATGCGCGAGGCCGCCCCCGCCGCGGCGATGACCGCCGCAACGCGGGGCTTTTCCAGTTTCCGGTTAAAGAGCATGTCCGCCACCCCCTTTTTTCATGATAGCGCCCAGGGAAGAAAAATTTGCGCGAATTTTGATACGCCCGCGCGCCCGTCCCGGCGGCGGGGCCAATCCTGTCCTATTATAGCAAATCCACGCGCGGAAAAAAAGGCCCCCGGAAGCGCAAGCGCTTCCGGGGGCCTTTTTCTTTCAGATCAGATGCTGATCGCGTCCGCGATGTCGTAGAGATGGCGGTTGAATTCCTTCTTCATGCTGAGGGCCTCGAGGATTTCGTAGTCGACGATCTTGTTCTCGTGGCAGACGACCACGCGGTTGCCGATGCCCTTTTCAAGCAGCTCGACCGCATGGTAGCCCATCTCGCTGGCGAGCACGCGCTCGCGGGCGGTCGGGGCGCCGCCGCGCTGCACATGGCCAAGCACCGTGGCGCGGGACTCGACGCCGGTGCGCGCCTCGATCTCCTCGGCGATGTCGTGGACCGTACCGACGCCGTCCGAGCTGGTCACGCCCTCGGCGACGATGACGATGAAGTGCTTTTTGCCGGTGCGCAGGGTGCGCTGCATCTTCTCGACGATCGCGTCGATCGAGAAGGGCACCTCGGGCACGAGGATGGAAACCGCGCCGCAGGCGATGCCGGCGTGCAGGGCGATGTCGCCGCAGCGGCGGCCCATGACCTCGACGATCGAGCAGCGGTCGTGGGATTGGGAGGTGTCGCGCAGCTTATCGACCATGTCCATGACGGTGTTGACCGCCGTGTCGAAGCCGATCGTATAGTCGCTCGAAGCGATGTCGTTGTCGATCGTGCCGGGCAGGCCGATGCAGGGGATCCCCTTGAGGGAGAGGTCGCGCGCGCCGCGGAAGGAGCCGTCGCCGCCGATGACGACCAGCCCGTCGATGCCCGCCTGGAGGCAGGCCTCCTTGCCGCGTTCCACGCCCTTGTCGTCGCGGAACTCGGGGCAGCGCGCCGAATAGAGCATCGTGCCGCCGCGGTGGAGCGTGTCGCTGACGCTGCGCAGGTTCATCTCAAACATATCGTGGGCAAGCAGCCCGCTGTAGCCGCGGCGGATGCCGATCACCCGCATGTTCTTATGAAGGGCGGCCCTGACGACGGCGCGGATCGCCGAGTTCATGCCGGGGGCGTCACCGCCGCTGGTCAATACGCCAATCGCTTTCTGCTTGTTTTCCATATCCTCGCATCCTCCGTCTGCGGAAAATCCGCGTTCTAATCTTACTTATGCCCGATTATCGGCATTTTACCGAAATAATTATAGAAGATTCGTCCCTTTTGTGCAAGCGATTTGATTCAACCTGATTAATTTTTATCATAGTACTGGATAATTTCAAAGAAAACCCGCGAAATTTATTGTTTATATACGACGTTTTCCGCGCCGAGCAGCTTCTTGAGCTCCCGCTCGAGCACGGGGTTGTAATCTACCCACAGGGCGTGCGCGGCCACGTTGTATTTCCCCGTGTCCTTGAAATAGAAGTACACGGCGTCCCGGCCGGTCCCGCCGTTTTCGGGCGAAAAGATCGAAAGCAGGTTTTTCACCCGGTCGTAGACGGGCGCCGACGCGCTGTCGATGCGCAGGTAGGCCCCGGCGTTTTTGCTGCGGGACGCGGCGGGCCGTGCGGGCGCCTGCGGTGCCCGCTCGCGGCGCGGCGCGCCGGAATAGCGGCCCGCCCCCGCGGGCGAACCCTCGGGCAGCGGCTCGCCGGGCGAGGCGGCGGCCTCGCAGATCAGCTTGGCGTCCTCCTCCTCGCGCATCGACACCCTGCCGCGCACAATGACGACGCTGCCCTCCGCGAGCTTGTGGGAATACTGCGTGAGCACCTTTGGGAACACCAGCATCTCGATGCTGCCGCTCGTGTCCTCGAGCATGACGAACGCCATCATCTCCCCGCCGCGGGTCGATTTGAGCCGCTTGGAGGAGACGATCGCCGCCACGCGCACCGACGCGCCGTCGGCGATATGGCTCCCCCGCTCCTCGGCGTTCGAGATATCGGCGATCAGCGTGCAGTGCTCCTGCTCGATCATCTCGGCAAAGCGCGCCATTGGATGGCCGCTGATATAGAGCCCCGTCGTCTCCTTCTCCATCGCGAGCAGCTCGGAGGGCTCGTATTCCTCCACACGCGGAAGCTGGTGGGCGGATTTGATCCCCACGTCGGGGTTGTCGAAGAGGTTGATCTGGCCGGAAATATTGCGCTTGGCGGCCGCGTCGATGTCGTCGAGGATCGCCTCGAGGCCCTCCAGCATGCTGTGGCGGTTCTTGCAGGCGCAGTCGAGCGCGCCCGATTTGATGAGGCTTTCGACCGCGCGCTTGTTCGTCTCCTTGCCGTACATCCGCTCGCAGAAGTCGGAGAAGTCGAGGAAGGGGCCGTTCTCCTCCCGCTCGGCGATGAGCTCGCGGATGCAGCCCCGGCCGATGTTCTTGACCGCGAGCAGGCCGAAACGGATCGCGTCCCCGCTCACCGTGAAGCCCTCGCCGCTGATGTTGACGTCGGGGGGCAGCACCTTGATGCCCATGCGGCCGCACTCGCCGATATACTCGATGACCTTGTCGGTGTTGTCGAGCACGCTCGTGAGCAGCGCCGCCATGAACTCGCGCGGATAGTGGCATTTGAGGTAGGCCGTCTCGTAGGAGACGAAGGCGTAGGCCGCCGCGTGGGATTTGTTGAAGGCGTAGGAGGCGAACGAGCTCATCTCGTCGAAGATCTCGTTCGCGGTCTCCCGCGGCACGCCGTTTGCCTGCGCGCCCGAAACGAAGACCTCCCGCTCCTTCTCCATCACATCGTGCTTCTTCTTGGACATCGCGCGGCGCACGAGGTCGGCGCGCCCGTAGGAGTAGCCGCCGAGCGCGCGGCAGATCTGCATGACCTGCTCCTGGTAGACGATGCACCCGTAAGTCACGTCGAGAATCGGCTTGAGGAGCGGGTGCTTGTAGGTGACGAGCCCGGGGTTGTGGCGGTTGCGGATGTAGGTGGGGATCGACTCCATCGGCCCGGGGCGGTAGAGGGAGATGACCGCGATCAAATCCTCGATCGACTCGGGGCCGAGCTGGGCGATCACGTTGCGCATGCCCGCGGACTCAAACTGGAAGACGCCGACGCACTGCCCCTTGGTGAGCATCGCGAAGGTGTCGGGATCGTCGAGCGGGATGCTGTCCGCGCGAAAGCCGGGACTGCGTTTGGCGGCCTCCTTCTCGGCGTAGCTGATGACCGTCAGCGTGCGAAGGCCGAGGAAGTCCATCTTGAGCAGCCCGAGCTCCTCAAGCGTCGTCATCGTGAACTGGGTGACCGGCATCGTCTCCTCCGCCTTGTAGAGCGGCACGTAGCTGTCCACCGGGTCGCGGGTGATGACGACGCCCGCCGCGTGGGTCGAGGCGTGGCGGGGCATCCCCTCGATCTTGCGCGCCATGTCGAGCAGCTCGGCCACCTTGGGGTCGCTCTCGCGCATCTGCTTGAGGTCCGCCGAGACCGAAAGCGCCCGGTCGAGCGTCATCTTCAGCTCGTTCGGCACCAGCTTGGCGATCGCGTCCACCTGCTGGTAGGGGACGCCGAGCACCCGCCCCACGTCGCGGATGGCCGCGCGCGCGGCCATCGTCCCGAAGGTGATGATCTGCGCGACATGGTCCGCGCCGTACTTGCGCACGACGTAGTCGATGACCTCCTGCCGCCGCTCGTAACAGAAATCGATGTCGAAGTCGGGCATGCTGACCCGCTCGGGGTTCAAAAACCGCTCGAAGAGCAGGTTGTAGCGGATGGGATCGATGCCGGTGATGCCGATGCAGTAGGCGGCGAGGCTTCCCGCGCCCGAACCGCGGCCCGGCCCCACCGGGATGCCGACCGATTTCGCGTAGTTGATGAAGTCGAAGACGATGAGGTAGTAGTCGACGTACCCCATCTTGATGATCACGTCCAGCTCGTACTCCAGCCGTTCCGCGACGGCCGGGTCGGGCTGATCGCCGTAGTGGCGGCGCAGGCCCTCGTAGCAGAGGCGCTTGAAGTAGGAGAGGTTGTCCTCCCCGCCCGGCGCGACGAAGAGCGGGAGCTTGGTATTGCCGAACTCGAACTCGACGTTGCACATCTCCGCGATTTTGAGGGTGTTGTCGAGCGCGCCGGGGTAGTTCTGGAAGAGCGCGGCCATCTCGTCACGGCTCTTGACGTAGAATTCCTCCGTCTCAAATTCGAGGTCGCCCGGCTCGTCCACCGTGGTGTTTGTCTGGATGCAGATCAGCACGCTCTGCATCCTGGCGTCCGCCCTCTCGATGTAGTGGGCGTCGTTGGTGGCGACGAGGCCGATGCCCGTCTCCTTGGAGAGCCGCAGCAGGTCGGGCAGGATCTGCTCCTGAAGCCGGATGCCGTGGTTCTGGATCTCGATATAGTAATTTCCCTCGCCGAAGACGTTTTGGTACCAGAGCGCCGTCTCCTTCGCGCGGTCATAATCCCCCGCGGCGAGCATCCGGGGAATCTCCCCCGCGAGGCAGGCCGACAGGCAGACGAGCCCCTCGTGATACTCCTCGAGCAGGTCGTGATCGACGCGCGGCTTGGAGTAGAAGCCCTCGACGAACCCGGCGGACACCATCTTGATCAGGTTCTGGTAGCCGGTGTTATTTTTGCAGAGCAGCACGAGATGGTAGGGGGAGGAATCGACCTTGTGCTGCTTATCGAAGCGGGTGCGTGGCGCGACATAGACCTCGCACCCGATGATCGGCTTGACGCCCGCCTTTTTGGCGGCCTTGTAAAAGTCGATCGCGCCGAACATCACGCCGTGGTCGGTGATCGCCACGGACGACTGCCCGAGCGCCTTGACCCGCTCGACCAGCCGCTCGATCCGGCAGGCGCCGTCGAGCAGGCTGTATTCGGTATGTACGTGCAGATGCGCAAAATCGGCCATTTCCGTTCCCCCTTTGCCCGTTCCTCTTACGCCCTATCCGAGCCGCACGGCCGTGCCCGACACGGTCACCATGAGCATGCCGTTGTTCGCGCCGAGCACCTCGTAATCCACGTCAATCCCGACGACCGCGTCGGCCCCGAGCGCCCGCGCGCGCCCCTCCAGCTCCCGCATCGCTTCCTCCCGCGCCCGGAGCAGCTCCTCCTCATAGGTCCCCGAGCGGCCGCCGAAGAAGTTGGAGAGCCCGGCGGTGAAGTCCTTGATGAAATCGACGCCCGCGATCACCTCGCCGAACACGACGCCTTGATATTCCGTAATATGCTTCCCTTCCACCGAAGGGGTCGTCGTCAGAATCATGCCTGTTCCTCCCTGTGCTCTTTCCTTCGAAGCTCCGCGGCGTATTCGGATATCCGCCGCAGGCGGTGGTTGACGCCCGACCGGGAGATCGGGCTCGTAAGCGCCTGCCCCAGCTCCCTCAGGGACATGTCCGGATTTTGCAGCCGCAGCCGCGCGAGCTCCCGCAGCTCCTCGTCGAGCGAACCGATGCCTCCCGACGCTTCGATCAGCCGGATGTCCTCGATCTGGGAGAGCGCCGCGTTGACCGTCTTGGAGATGTTGGCCGTCTCGCAGTTGGTGGCGCGGTTGACCCGGTTGCGCAGCTCCTTGACGATCTTGACCTCCATCAATTCGAGCGACGACTTGGGCGCGCCGAGGTAGGTCAGCAGGTCCTCGATGTTTTCGCTCTCCTTGTAGTAGAGCAGGTAGTCGTTGCGGCGCACCGTCCGCTTGGGCGGCGCGAGATATTCCGCGAGCAGCGCCGCGAGGTCGTCCGCGAGCGGCTGGTGCTGGGTCGCGAATTCGACGCGGTAGCCCTTTTCCGGATCGGACACCGCGCCGCACGCCAGAAACGCCCCGCTCAAAAAGGCGGCGGCCTCCTCCTCGGGGACATGCGTGAAGTCGACGCGGCGGGGGTCCTCCCCCGCCCTGCACCCGAAACGGGAGAGCACGGCGACCCGGTCGGAGAGGCTGTCCACCGTCACGAGGTAGACGCTCCGGCGGTCCTTGCGCTTGACCTCCCGCAGGGTGATGCTCCCGCCGAGGCCCACCAGGTCGGAGATGCTGTCCGCGTAGAGCCGCGCGACGAATTTGTGCTCGGTGTGCAGCGAGATCTCCTCCGGCCCGAACGCGCGTCCGAACAGCAAAAGGCCGTAGGCGAGCGCCCACCTGCGGCGCTGGCGAAACGGCCTGTTATTGCAGATTTCACTTTTGATGCGGTAGGCGAACGACATGGCTACTCCTTGCGCTTGGCGATATCCCGGTGGGTCACGGTGCTGCGCACCTTCTGTTCCTGCATGTGCTCCTCCAGAAGCTGCGCGAAAACCACCGAGCGGTGCTTCCCGCCCGTGCAGCCGACCGCGATGGTCAGCTGGGTCTTCCCCTCGTCCCGGTAGAGGGGCAGCAGGTAGTCGACGAGGTCGAACAGCTTGGGGATCAGCTTCTGTGCCTGCTCCCATTTGAGGACGTACTCCCGCACCGGCGCATCGAGGCCGGTCAGGCTCTTGAGCTCGGGCACGTAGAAGGGGTTCGGCAGGCAGCGCACGTCAAAGACGAGGTCCGCCTCCTTGGGCAGGCCGTATTTGAAGCCGAAGGACATGCAGTTGACGAGCATCGCCTGGTTTTTGTCGTCGAGGAAGATGCCGACCACCTTTTCCCGCAGCTGGTTGACCGAGAGGTAGGTGGTGTCGATCACATAGTCGGCACACTCCCGCAGCCGGGAGAGCAGCCGCCGTTCCTCCGCGATGGCCTCCTCGATCGAGGTGTTTTCGTCGTCCATCAGCGGGTGGGTGCGGCGGGTCTCCTTATACCGCTGGATGAGCGTCGCGTCCTCGCAGTCGAGGAAGAGGGTCTGAAACCCGCTCGACGCCTCCAGAAACTCCTCGATCCCCTCGAAGATGTCCCCGAAAATTTCCCGGCTGCGCGCGTCGATGACGAGCGCGACCTTATCCACCTTATCCTCCGCCTGAAGGCACAGGTCGGTGAAGGATTTGACCATCTTGGGCGGGAGGTTGTCGACGCAGTAGTAGCCGATATCCTCCATCGCCGCGATCGCGCGGGATTTTCCCGAACCGGACATGCCGGTGATGATTACAAATTCCATAGGCTTCCTTTTCCGCCCGCCTGGCGGGCGCTCTCAGAGCAGTTTGATTTCACATTCGAGCGTATAGCCGGTCTTCTCCAGCACTTCCTTTTGGACCAGTTCGACGAGCGCGAGCACGTCGCGGCAGGTGGCGTTGTCGTAGTTGATGACGAAGCCCGCGTGCTTTTCGCTGACCATCGCGCCGCCCACCCGGCGGCCCTTGAGCCCGCACCGGTCGATGAGCGCCGACGCGTAGGAGCCGGCCGGACGCTTGAAGGTGCTGCCGCCGCTCGGGTATTCGAGCGGCTGCTTCTGCTTCCGGCGCTCCATGAGATCGTCCATTTTGGCGCGGATGGCGGCGGGGTCGCCCTTTTGGAGCCGGAAAGCCGCGCCGGTGATGAGATGCCCGGGACGGCCGGTAAACCAGCTGTGCCGGTAGGAGAGCTCCAGCTCCGCGGCGCCGAGGACGCGTTCCCCGCCCTCCGGCGTGAGACAGCGGACGCTTTCAAGCACATCCTTCATCTCGCCGCCGTAGGCGCCCGCGTTCATATAGACCGCGCCGCCCACGCTGCCGGGGATGCCGTAGGCGAATTCCAGCCCCGACAGCCCCCGCTGCCACGCGAAGACGCAGAGCGCCGTCAGGCTCGCGCCCGCGGGGCAGAAGATCGTCTCCGGGCCTTGCATCCCGGGCTTCGCGGCCTGCTCGTCGAAGGAGAGCACCGCGCCCCGGATCCCCTCGTCCGAGACGAGCAGGTCGGATCCCCTGCCGATGATCGTGAGCGCAACGCCCAGCTCCCCCGCCCGCCGCATAACCTTCGCGGCCGTCTCAGCGTCCGCCGGGCGGACCAGCAGGTCGGCCGGCCCCCCGATTTTAAACGACGTGTGCCTGGACATCGGTTCGTCCGCATGGCAGGCGCACCCGATCGATTCGCAGTACGCCCGCAGCTCGTGTATCCCGCTCATGAAGCCTCCTGGAAAATCATTTGTATTGTTTGCCGAGCAGCGCCGCGCCGATGATGCCCGCGTCGTTGCCGAGCTTCGCCTTGATGATCTGCGAACAGTTGTTGGGGTCGTGGTTGAAGGTCTGCGGATAGGCGCGCTCCCGCATTGGACCGAAGAGAGTCTCCCCCTCCTTGCTGATGCCGCCGCCAATGACGACCGCCTGCGGCTGGAAGAGGTTGATGATGCCGCTGACCGCGTAGGCGAGGTAGTCGATATACTGGTCGACAACCGCCTTGCCCGCCTCGTCGCCTGCGCGCATCGCGTCGAACGCGGTGCGGCCGCTCACCTTGTCGAGGCTGCCCTCCGCGAGCTCCCACATCTTGGATTTCGCGTTGAGCTGCATGGACTCGCGGGTGATGCGGATGAGCCCCGTCACCGCGCAGTAGGACTCGATGCAGCCGCGCCGGCCGCAGGTGCAGGGCACGCCCTGGTAGACCATGCCGATGTGCCCGAGCTCCGCGCCCTTGTAATTGAATCCCGACTGGATTTTTCCGTCGATGATGATGCCGCCGCCCACGCCGGTGCCCAGCGTGATCAGGATGACCGAGTCGAGCCCCTTGGCCGCGCCGGCCATCAGTTCCCCGTAAGCGGCGGCGTTGGCGTCGTTTTCGACATAGACCTTCTTGCCGAGCCGTTCCGCGACGAGCATTCCCAGCGGGGTGTCGTGGAAGCCGAGGTTCGCCGCGAGTCCCACCATGCCCGTTTCGGGGTTCACGGTGCCGGGCGTCCCGACGCCCACCCACGCGACCTCGTCGAAGGTGACGCCCGCGTTTTCGACCGCCCGGCGCGCGGTCGCCGCCATGTCGTCCGCGATCTCCTCCGCCGGATGGAACGCCTTGGTCTTTTCATTGGCACGGCCGACGATCCGGTAGTCCTCGTCCACCACGCCGACGGCGATGTTGGTGCCGCCGAGGTCGATTCCCACGTAATAACTCATCGTATGCTCTCCCTTTCCTCTTGATGTCCTCCTGGTGGCTTTATATCAGCGGACGCCCGCTCTTTTCCCGCGCGAGCGCCAGAAAGCGCCCGTAGTCAGCGTTCATGACAAGCTCCTCCGGGAAGCCGATCTCCTCCAGCATCTCGACGGCCGCGCCGACATTGCCGATCTGGGTGAAAAAGTGCGCGTCCGAGCTGCACACCACCCGCACCCCGTATTTTTTGCAGCTCTCCGCGATCCTGCGGCAGTTTTCCGCCGAGCCGGGCCTGCATTCAAAGGAGTGGGCGTTGATTTCGACGATCTTGCCGTTTTCGGCGAACGCCTTTACGACGGCGTCCACGTCGAAGCGGTAGCGCTCGTCCCCCGCGTGGCCGATCACGTCGACGAGGGGATTCTTCGCGACTGCGAGCCAGCCGGCGGTGTGCTCCTCCTCGGTGGCGGGCGCGAGGCAGTTGATGTGGTAGGAGGCGATCACCCAGTCGAGCCGCGCGAGCTTGCGGTCGGGCAGGTCGAGGCCCCCCTCGTAATCGATGATGTTCGTCTCCGCGCCCTTGAGGACGACGACCCCCTCCATCAGGTCGGGGATCACGTTGGGCAGGTTGCTGAAAAACATCCCGCCCGGCGCGCCCTCCATCGCCGGGCAGTGCTCGGTGACGCAGAGAAATCGGATTCCGCTGCGCGCGGCGTACCGCACGTTCTCATAGAGGGTGCTGAACGCGTGGTCGCACGCAACGGTGTGGCTGTGGGTTTCCGCGATGATCTGCATGCAGTCAGGTTCCTTTCCGGATTAGAAATCTCCCCAGTCGGTGGGGTTGCCGCCGTCCGGCTCGACCATGCCGAGCTTTTCGAGCAGCTCCTGGGCGGCGTTGTAGCCCATGCGCTTCTGGCGGTTGTTCATCGCCGCGACTTCGATGATGATGGCGAGGTTGCGCCCCGGCTTCACCGGGATGGTCAGCGACGGGATCTGCACGCCGAGCACCTCGGTGTATTCGTCGTTCATGCCCATCCGGTCGTACACCTTGGCGGCGTCCCACTGTTCGAGCTGAACGATCATGTTGATCTTCTCGGTCATCTTGACCGCGCCGATGCCGAAGAGGCGGCGGGCGTTGATGATGCCCACGCCGCGCAGCTCCATGAAGTGGCGGATATTTTCGGGCGAGGAGCCGACGAGGCTCTTGGCGGAGACGCGCCGGATCTCCACCGCGTCGTCCGCGATGAGGCGGTGGCCGCGCTTGACGAGCTCAATGGCCGTCTCGCTCTTGCCGACGCCGCTCTCCCCGAGCAGCAGGATGCCCTCGCCGTAGACCTCGACAAGCACGCCGTGGCGGGTGACGCGGGGGGCGAGCTCGACGTTGAGCTCCCCGATGAGCCCCGCCATGAAGGCGGAGGTGCCGTCCGCGGTGCGCAGCAACGGGACCTTGTATTTCTGCGCGGCGGAACGCATCCGGTCGGTCACCTCGATGTTCCGGGTGATGACGACCGCGGAGGGCTGACTTGCAAAGTAGTCGTCCACGCGGCGGGTGCGCTCCTCCTCGTCGAACTGGTCGAGGAAGGCAAACTCGCTCTTTCCGAGGATCTGCATCCGCTGGTGGTCGAAATAATCAAAAAAGCCGGACAGTTGCAGCCCCGGCCGGTTGACCTCGGGCGTGGAGATGGAGATCCCGGCGGCGTCTTCGGGAAGATAGACCACCTCAAGGTTAAAATCCCTGATCAGCTTTTGGAGGGGCACAATAAATTTTGTCGCCACATGAGCACCTTCTTTATTCGTTTTCCGTCGATATTCCTCTAGCTATTATACATGATGGAGGCGCATCTTTCAAACCCTATTTTGGGCAAAAATGTATTTCCAAATGCAGTTGAAATCCACCCGGCAATGTATTATACTTTTATGAGCCACTTAATGAAAGGGGAACTGCTGCTTGCAAAGACGGTTCGCGGCCTTTGCCGCTGGCGCGCTGCTCCTGTTTTCGGCCGTCACGGCCAGCGCCGAAACCCTTCCCGGCGACGCTGCCCCGGCCCCCGTCGCCGAACAGACCTGGCGGTACCTCGACGCCAATCCCCCGGGAGAAAACAGCATTTTCGCCTATTCGCTCGGCGGACAGGCCGTCCGGGAGGACGCCGTTACCAGGCTGTCCGGGGACCTGCGCGGCAGCGTAGCGGATGGATTTTCCTCTCCCCGCGCGCTGGAACGGGGCATCATCGGGCTGGTCAAGAGCGGGCAGGATCCCGCCTCGTTTGAAAAGACCGACCTAGTTTCCGCCCTCTACTCCCATGAAAACATCTACCAGGAGGGGCTGGACGGCGCGCTTTTGGCGCTGGCCGCCTACAGCGCGGCGGACGCGCAGTCTCCCGTCTCCGCGCACAACTCCCCCACCGCGGTCATCGACTATATCGTATCCTCCCAGCTCCGCGCGGGCGGGTTCGGTTCCGCCGCCGGGCGCGACCCGGACGTACGGACCACCGCGCGGGCGGTCACCGTCCTCGCGGCGAGCCGGGACATCCCCTACGTGAACACCGCGGTCAACCGGGCGCTCTCCTGGCTGAGCACCCAGCAGGATGAGGACGGCGCCTTCCTCCGCAACGGCCGCCCCGACTGCGAAAGCACCGCGGCGGTCCTGACGGCGGTGCGCACCTGCGGCATCGGCCTGGGCGACGCGCGGTTCACCAAAAACGGACGGGACCTGCACGACGCGCTCCAATCCTTCCGGCAGCAGGACGGCGGCTACGCCGCCACCCCCGGCGGGCCTTCGGAGGTCGCGGCAACGGAGGCGGCGGTGATCGCCCTTTCGACCGACGCGTCCGGCCTCTCGCCCTACCTGCCGCCCGAGCGGTATCCCGGCTATGTGGAGCCGCAGCCCGACAACGCCTATGTGTTTCTGCGGTTCCTCTTCGGGTTCCTGCTCCTCTTCGGGCTGCTCTATCTGATCCTGATCCTCACCGGGAAGATCGGCAAGCGCTGGGGCAAGTTCCCTCCCGCGGAACCGGAGAATCCCGGCGAAGCGCCCGGCGCGGGCGCGGATACCCGCACGCTCGAGCTCAATATCCCGATGAAGGCGGAGATTCCAGACTTCGACGCCCTGCCCGACGGCGACCCGCCCGAACAGACGAAAAAATAAAAAAGGCAGCCGCCCGCGGGCGGCTGCCTTTTTTGATCGTCAACGGTTGAGGAAGGTGAAATTCGAGTCCTGCGCGAAGTTTTCGAAGTTGTACATCACGAGCACGTCGTCGAATTCCGCCCGCGCCATGACCTCGCTCATCGGCGCCGTCAGGTTGCGCAGGTCGACCATCCACACCTCGTCGTAGCTGTAGGTCAGAAAGGGCGCGAACGGGTTCCCATAGCTGTCCTTGATGAGCAGGACGCGGGAGGTCCGCCCCTCCTGGTGGTTGAGGTTGTTTTCCGATTTGACGACGGTCAGGTCGCTGTTGCCCCACAGGAAGGCGGCGTGCTTGTCCCGCTCCCCCCACTTCTCCGCGTCGTAAAGGCCGGGCTTCTCCTCCCCGCCCACCGTGACCGAGGAGACGGGGATATCGTACCACTCGATCGTGTCCGGGACCGCGGAAAAGAGCTTGCACTTGCTGAAGTAGGTGCCGTAGAAGCCGGGAGCCTCCCTTCTCAGCGGCTCCAGCACGGAAAATTCCACCGCCTTGAGTCCCCGGGACTCGACGAACGCGCGGTAGGCGTTGTAGGCGCCCCAGGTCGTCCAGTGGTGGTCGGTGCGGTAGTAGGCCTGCCGCTCCGACGCGGCGAGCCGCATCACCGGGAAGAGGTCGAGCGTGTCCGCGCCGCCGGGCAGCGCGCTGTAGATTTCAGTGACGCGCGCCGCCTGGTTGACGTTTTGCAGGCCCTTCGGGAGCTTGTCCGCGAGGATCTCATAGGAGTTCGGGATGACCGCCACAGTGATCGGCGCGGTGTCCCGGTAGGAGGCCAGATAGGTCCCGAGCAGCTCGATGTTCATCGAAAACCGGCGCTCGTCCACTGTCTCGTACCGGTCGAACAGGTAGTTGTCCGACCCGTAGACGATGCCGTTGTTCTCGATCTTTCCGAGCGCCGATTCGCTCACCGATTTGAGCGTAATCCACCCGTCCCGCCCGACGAACTGGTCGTTGAGGTAGGTTTCAAACCGCTGGGTGTACTTGTTCTCCTGGTCCTTCGCCAGCAGCGCCGTCGCCGTCAGCTTCGGCCTCTGGGCGAGCGGGCGGTTCTCGAGCTCGCTCTTCTCCCGGTCGGGGGTCAGCAGGTTCGCCGCCGAGACGATCAGCAGGAAGGCCGCAAAGAGGAAGACGAGCGGATATTTTTTTAAGGTCTGCATCATGCTTCCTCCTCAGAAGTTCCAGTAGAGGAACGGGTTGTAGGTGGAGTCCACCAGATAGGCGACCGAAAGCACCAGTATGAGCCCCAAAAACGGCAGCGCGAGCGCGCGGCAGACCTTCGGGTGCCGGTCGCGGATGCGGTTCAGCACCGGCATGGAGAAGAGGATTCCCAGCGCCAGCACGACCGCATAGTTGCGCAGGTAGAACATCCATTCATTCCCGCCCGTAAGGGAGAACAGTTTCCCAAAGAAGACGCCGAGCGCGCCGAAGCTCCCCTCGATGGCGAAGAGCCCCCATCCGAGCATGACCGCCAGCAGCGAATAGGCGTGAGAAATGAGCGGGTGCCTGTCCAGAAACACGCGCAGGCCCATCCGTTCGATCATGAGCAGGACGAAATAGTAGAGCCCCCACAGCACGAAGTTCCAACTCGCGCCGTGCCACAGCCCGGTGAGCGCCCAGACGACCAGCAGGTTCAGGACGTTACGCGCCGGGCCTCTGCGGCTGCCGCCGAGCGGGATATAGACATAGTCGCGGAACCACCCCGAAAGGGTCATGTGCCACCGCCGCCAGAACTCGGTGACGCTGCGGGAGATGTAGGGGTAGTTGAAGTTCTGCGGGAAGGTGAACCCGAGCGCCTTGCCCATGCCGATGGCCATGAGCGAATAGCCGGAAAAATCGAAGTAGATCTGGAGCGTGAAGGCGATGAGCGCGAGCCACGCCGAAGCGGTCGAGACGTTCGCGAACCCGACCGCCGCCACGTCGCTCCACAACGCGCCGATCGAGTTGGCGAGCAGCACCTTGCTGCCCAGGCCGAGGATGAAGAGCCCGATGCCGTCCTGCACCGCGCCGAGGGTGATCTTACGGCTGTGCAGCTCGCGGCTGATGTCGGAGTACTTGACGATCGGGCCGGCGATCAGCTGCGGGAAAAGGACGACGAAGGTGCCGAAATTGATGATGTTGCGTTCGGTCTCCACCTTGCCCGCGTAGACGTCGACCGTATAGGTCATGATCTGGAAGGTGTAGAAGCTGATGCCGAGCGGGAGGGTCCTGGCCGCTTCGATATAGGGCACCGCCATCCCCGTCAGCGTGTTCCAGTTGTCGATCAGGAAATTGCTGTACTTGAAGAAGACGAGCCACGCGATGCTGAAAACGAGCGACAGGAGCAGGACGGCGCGGCTGAGCGCGCGGTTCCGCTTCCACCGGCCGATGGCCAGTCCCGCGAAGTAGTTGACGAGGATGACCGCGATCATCACCGGGAAGAAGCGGATCTCCCCCCACGAATAGAAGACGAGGCTCGCTACCAGCAGGACGGCGTTTTTCAGCCGCACCGGCGCGATATAGTAGACCGCGAAGGTCACCGGCAAAAAGCAGAACAGGAACAGCAGGCTGCTGAATACCACGGGTTTCTCCCCTTTTTGTCACAAAATGAAAGTGTACCGAATAGAAGCTATCCAGTACACTTTACCAAATCCTGCGGATTTATGCAAGATTTAAGCGGCAAACGCCTCGTCAATGATTTTGACCGCCCGGTCGAGGTCGTCGTCAAAGGTTTCCGGACTCTCTCCGAGGATGACCAGGAACACATAGTTCCCACGGTCGACCACGCGGCCCTTTTGCGCCTTTTCCGACTGGTCGGGCAGGTAGTTCGAGAAGGAGGCCTGCACATCCTTGAGGCGCTTGCCCATCGCCTCGATCACCGCGTCCTTCTGTTCCGGCTTCGCCTTGACGGCAAGCAGGTTGTCGGCGCTCACATTGACCATCGCGAACTGGCCGTAATACTCGTCCACGTCCTTTTCGGGGTCGATGTAGAAAACGTCCTTCATAAGGGTGTCGTCGATCTCGGCGGGCATCGCGATCCCCACCTCGTCGATGATCTGGTCGACAACCGTCTGGATCGTCTGCCCCTCCTTCATCTCGGTGGAATCGCCGGAGGCCGCGGGTTTCGAGCCGCACCCGGCAAGCATCCCGGCGAACAGCGCGGCGGAAAGCAGAACAGCGAATATCTTTTTCATGGTACATTCTCCTTTGGTCATTGCCCGCAACGGGCTTCATTCTTCCCTCATAGAGTATGCCCAAACGCGCGGATTACTTCAGGAAAACTGGAAAAAATTTTTATGTGGACAAAAAACGGGTGGTCTTCAGGACACGTTGCCGAAAAATTCCGCCATCCGGCGGTCCTTCGGATTGCCGAAGACCTCCTCCGGCGGGCCCGACTCGACGATCTCCCCGTCGCACATGAAGAGGATCTTGTTTGCCACGTCCCGCGCAAAGGACATCTCGTGGGTGACGACCACCATCGTCATCCCCTCCTCCGCGAGCTTGCGCATGACGCCGAGCACCTCGGCGGTGAGCTGCGGGTCGAGCGCGGAGGTCGGCTCGTCGAAGAGCATGATGTCGGGGTTGAGCATGAGCGCGCGCGCGATCGCGACCCGCTGCTTCTGCCCGCCCGACAGCGTTGAGGGCATTGCGTCGACCTTGTCCTGGAGCCCCACCTTGCCGAGGATGGACATCGCGCGCGCGTCCGCCTCCTCGCGGGCGACGCCCTGCGTCTTGACGAGCGGCATCGTCAGGTTTTTGCGCACCGACAGATGCGGGAAAAGGTTGAAGGACTGGAAGACCATTCCCATCTTCGCGGTGATGGCCCGCACCTTGGCCGCCGGCGGATAGACCCCGTCGGTGACAAACGGCTCCCCCTCCACGACGATGCTCCCGCCGTCGACCTTCTCCAGATCGATCAGGCAGCGCAGCATCGTACTCTTGCCCGCGCCCGACGGCCCGATGACCGCGATCACGTCGCCCCGCTTTACGGTGAAGCTCACGTCGGTGAGCACGTCCTGTCCGGAAAAGCCCTTTTTGAGGCCGCTTACTTCGATCAGGTTCATTTTCCCGCCCTCCTCAATATGCCATTTTCTTTTCCAGCCAGTTGAAGAACAACTGGAGGACGGTGTTCATCGCCAGGTAGATGACGAACGCGATCACATAGGGAAAGACGTTGCCCGTGCGGGTGACCGCCGCCTTGGCGTAATAGAGGATCTCGGTGATCGAGATCGCAAAGACGAGCGCGGTGTCCTTGACCAGCGTGATCGATTCGTTGGTGATGCTCGGCAGCGCGACGCGGATCATCTGCGGCAGGATCACATGGAAGGTCGTCTGCACCTTGTTAAGCCCAAGCACTTGACAGGCCTCATACTGCCCGCGGTCGATCGACAGGAGCCCCCCGCGGAAGATCTCCGCGAAATACGCCGCGTAGTTGAGGGAGAAGCCGATCAGAGCGCAGACCATCGCGGAATGGAGCGCGGTCTTGAAGAAGTCGTTCACAAAGGGCAGGCCGTAATAGATGAAGAAGAGCTGGAGCATCAGCGGCGTGCCGCGCATGACGTAGATATAGGCGTTGATGATCCAGCGCAGCGGCGCGACGCGGCTGCGAGTGCCGAGCGTCATCAAAAAGCCGAGCGGCAGCGACGCGACGAGGACCACGAAAAAGAGGGTCAGAACCGTTCCCAGACCCTGCAGGATTGCGCTGGTGGTGGTTGCGATCTCGCTGATTGACATAAAGGCACGCTCCTATGTAAGTGAAATGATGCGGGCTCTTTTACGACGCTAACACGCTGCCCGATAAAAGCGTTTGGCTCCATAAAACAGCCCGCACTCCCGGCCGGGAACCCGGTCGGGAGTGCGGCGTATCGCGGTGGATCCGAACTTATTTGACCTTGATCATGTCGTCGCGGCCAAACCATTTCTGAGAGATCTCGGCGATCTTGCCCTCGTCGGCCAGCTCGCCCAGCGCGTTCCAGACCGCGTCCTTGAGCGCCGTGTTCCCCTTCTTGAAGGCGATCGCGTACTGCTCGGAGGCCATTTTGTCCTCCAGGATGGTCATCGGCTTGGCGTTCTCTGCGATGTAGTAGTTGGCGACGACCGAGTCCATGACGATCGCGTCGCAGCGGCCGATCTCAAGGTCGGTCAGCGCGTCGACATAGTTGGCGTACTCCTTGGCGACGCCGTCCTTAATCGACGGGAAAACCTCATCCTTCTGGAGCGCCTCGAGGCCGGAGGAATCCTTCTGCGCGGCGACGATCTTGCCCGCCAGGTCGGCCTTCGACTTGATCGGGGAGTCCTGCATGACGACGATGACCTGCTCGTTGTCCATGTAGGCGTCGCTCAACTCATAGTTTTCGATCCGCTCGTCGGTGACGGTCAGGCCGTTCCAGATGCAGTTAATCTTGTCGGTGCCGAGCTCCATGTCCTTGGCATCCCAGTCGATCGGCTTGGGCTCGAACTTCATGCCCAGCTTTTCGCACACCGCCCTGGCAAGGTCGATGTCGACGCCGACGATCTCGTTGTTCTCGTCGAGGTAGCCCATCGGCGGGAAGGAGGCGTCGAGGCCCAGGACAAACGTTTCGGGCAGCGCCGCGTCGGCAGGCGCTTCGGCGGGTTCCGCAGCGGGCTCTTCGGCCGGTGCTTCCGGCGCGGGCGCGGCCTCGGACGCCGGAGCGGCGGGCTCGGCGGGGGCGCCGCAGGCGGCGAAGAGGGTCAGGCAGAGCAGCGCGGCGAGAAGGACGGTCAAAATTTTCTTCATATGCTTTCTCCCAATTCATCGTTGATTTTTGCCTCAAGGGCGGCGGCAGGGCAAAATCCGGGCCGCTTTTGAACATTTTACACTTTATCAAGGTAAATTGCTACCCTTGTAGCAGGCTGTTATACCGATTTTTCCCGATCTGTCGCCGGTTTTCTCCTGATTGCTCGTCCATTCTCACGATCGCGCCGCAATCCGCGCGTGGTTACGCGAAGTCTCCCCGCAGGCTGATCTCCCCCGCGCCGATCGCCTCGCTGCTCCCGTCGGGCATCCTGACCAGCAGCCGCGCGTCGTCGTCGATCCCGACGGCGTAGGCCTCCCGGCGTTCCTCTCCCCGCACCAACGTCACCGTCCGGTCGAGCACACAGGAGCGCGCGCGGTATTCCGCGAGGAAAGTCCGCTCCCCGAGCCCGCCGCAGAGGGCGAGCATCTCCGCGATGACCGCCGCCGCCAGCGCGGCCCGGTCGGCCTCCCCCGCTCCCGCCGCTTCGAGCGAGGTCGCCACGCCGGAAAGCTCGGGCGGAAAGCTCGCGTCCAGCACGTTGACGCCGATGCCGATCACGACGAATTCCGGCCTGCCGTCCGCGCCGAGCGGCGCCTCCGCAAGGATGCCGCAGAGCTTTTTCCCCGCGTAATAGAGGTCGTTCACCCATTTGACGCCGACCTCCACCCCCGCGGTGCGGGAGATGGCGCGCGCGGTCGCGACCGCCGCCGCCGGGGTGACGAGCGCCGTATCGGCGGCGGAAAGCCCGGGGCGCAGCACCATCGAGAGATAGACCCCCGCCCCGCCCGGCGAGAAGAAGCTGCGTCCCAGCCGGCCGCGTCCCGCCGTCTGGCGCTCGGCGAGCACCGCCGTGCCGTGCGGCGCGCCCTCCCGGGCGAGCCGCCGGGCCTCGATGTTCGTCGAGCCAAGCTCCTCATAATAGTATACGGGCGGCTTATGGCCGGCGGGCAGATGCCGCCGGACCGCCTCCGCTGAAAATTCCATAGCAGTCCCTCCTGTCAAAAGCGGCGCGCGTAGCCGCACCGCCTGCAAAGCTCTTCCGTGGCGGTCCGCCGGGAGAAGCCGTCCGCGATCGCCCGGGCGCGGGGGGAATCGAGAATCTCCCCGAGCGGGCGCTCAAAGGCGTTGCCCAGCGCGACCATCCCCTCGCTGTCGAGGCAGCAGGGCACCACCGTCCCGTCCGCGAGGATGCCGAAATGATCCCGCATCCCGAGGCAGGAGACGCGGCCCTCCCCGGCGGGCAGGGCCATGTCCGGCCAGTCGAAGACCGGCGCGGTCACAAGGTGCAGGTTCTCCGCGAGCTTGCGGTCGCAGACCCCGTCCGGCGGATTCCCCACCGGGATGCCGAGCTCCCGCTCGATTGCGCGGCAGACCCGCCCGTTGAGCCGCCGCGCGCCGCCGCCGTTCCAGAGGCGCAGCTCGCAGATGATCCCCGCCTCCCGCGCCAGCCGCACGACCGGCAGCACCCGCGAGAGATACGCTTCGAGCGGCGGGCCGTCCCCGTTGGCCTCGAAGCTGTGGAGCGAAACAGAGAGCTTCCGCAGTGCGGGTGCCGACAAGAGGATATCCTTTACATCCTCCAGCAGCGTTCCGTTTGTCGTGAGGTTGGCCCGCAGGCCCTCCTCGCCGCAGATTTCGAGGATGCGCCCGAGCGCGGGATGCAGGAGCGGCTCCCCCATCAGGTGCAGGCAGACATAGTCGGTATGGGGCTTGACGGCGCGCGCGAGCAGCGCAAACTCCTCCGGGGACAGAACGCGCGGGGCGCGTCGCGTCCCCGGGCAGAAGGCGCAGTTCAGGTTGCAGGCGTTCGTGATCTCGATGTAGGCGCGGCGGAAGGGCTTTTCCGCGTTCTTTTTCCCGCTCACAGGATGAACTTCTCCACGATTTCCGCGACCGCGTCCTCCAGGTGGGTGCGCGCGGTCACATAGTCGGCCTGCGCGCGCACCTCCTCCGGCGCGTTGCGCACCGCGACGCCCACCCCCGCGCCCCGGATCAGCTCGAGATCGTTATAGTAGTTGCCCGCCGCCACGATGTTTTCATACGCGATGCCCTCGCGCGCGGCGACGTACGCCGTGCCGCGCCACTTGTTGACCCCCTCCGGCATCACGTCCATCGAGGTGGCGTTGGTTACCGCGCAGGTGAGCCGCAGGCCCTCCCGCTCGATGAACTCCCGCACCGGGCCGTAGTTTTCGCTCACGACAAAGCCGTCGAGCGTCTCGAAGGGCAGGTCGTCCGCGCCGCGGTAGACGACCGGCGTGCCCTCGAATTCCTCCTGCTGCCGGAGCACCCCCGGCGTGATGCGGTTGACGCCCCAGTAGTCCCCCGAGATCAGATGGAGGATGGCGGAATCCTGCGAGAGGCAGAAGTCGATGAGGCGGAGCATGTCCGACCGCTCGACGAGCGTGGTATAGAGCTGCTCCATGTCCGGCGCCGCCACCACCGTGCCCCCGTTGTTGAGCACGAAATAATCGGCAAGCGTGCACAGATGCGAAATCGGTTCCACCGATTTGCGCCCCGTCACAAAGCAGACGACCGTGCCCGCCCGCTTCGCGGCGAGCAGGGCGCGCCGGTTCGCCTCGGAAAGCTCGGTGCGCACCCCGAAGGTCGTGCCGTCCAGGTCGAGCGCCAGCATCTTTCGCATGAGAATCCCCCCTGTCCTGCCAATCATACCACAGCGGGCGCGGCGGGTCAATTTGGCATAAGGGGTGCGCGGATTTGCCAATCGACAAAAATGAAAAAAACGTGTATGCTGTTTGAAGACAAATGCCGCGCAGCATCGTTTGATGGGTGTAAGGCAATTGAGGTGGTGAGGCAGGACCGGATGACAAATGAAAAATTTCAGGAAATGGTGGAACAGTACGAAAAGCTGGTCTTTACCATCTGCTACCAGCTCGTGCGCGACTACCACGAGGCGCAGAACCTCGCGCAGGACGCCTTTGTCTCCGCATACGCCCACATCGACACCGTGACGGAGGACAATTTGAAGGCCTGGCTCGCGCGCATCGCCACCAACAAAGCCAAGGACTACCTCAAGAGCGCTTACAACCGGCGCGTCTGCCTATCCGAGGACATGAGCGAAATGGACCTCATCCGCGCCGAGAATTCTCCCGAGCGGCTGTACATAACCGACGAGGGAACCGGAGTGATCCGGCAGGCGATCCTCAATCTCAAAGAGCCTTACCAAAAGGTTTCGGTGCTCTTCTTCCTCGAGGAAAAAACCATCGAGGAGATCGCCGAAACCCTGCACCGGCCGAAAAAAACGGTGCAGACGCAGCTCTACCGGGCGCGAAGCAAGCTACAGGAACTACTCGTAAAGGAGGGGGTACAACGATGAAAGAACTGTTTGATCCAAACGGGCATCTGACGGACGACGCGTTCGGCGCATTGCTGCGCGACGAACCGCTCGACGAGATGGAACGTCTGGAGATTTCCGAGCACCTTTCCTTCTGCGACCGCTGTGTGGAGCGGTACGCCGCCCTCCTGGACGGCTCCGAGCTGCTCTCTCCCCCCGAGCCGGTCGCGCCTCCGGTCTTCCGGCGCATCCGCGAGCGCGCCCGTAAGCTCTTTGTCAACAAATACGCGACGGCGGCCGCCGCGGCCTGCTTCGCCATCATGTTCTGGAACATCGGCCTCTTCAACGTCGACGTCCAGAACGACCACGGCAAGATCCTTGACGCGCTGGCAAACGGCGCGGCGACCTTCAGCGAGCGGACGACGCAATTTACCGACAACCTGTCGGAAACACTGGATAAAATTCTCCAAAGTCTGAAAATTGAGAGGGGTTCCCAACATGAAAAAGAATAGCTTCTTCACCTTCTGCTTTGCCTTCATCCCCGGGGCGGGTGAAATGTACCTTGGGATGATGAAAAAGGGCTTGGCGGTCATGTCCGTCTTTTGGGGCGTCTGCGCGGTCGTGTGGTTCTTCCAGTTCGAGTTTCTCTACTGGCTGCTGCCGATCATCTGGTTCTATTCCTTCTTCGAGACCTTCAACATCAGGCAGCTCCCCTATGAGGACCGCCTTCAGATGGACAACGCCTTCTCCCTGCGGGTCGACGGCTCCGTCTTCAGCGGCCTGCGCCCCCTGCTGGAAAAGCGCCACGTCCTCATCGGCGGCGGGCTCATCTTCATCGGCGGCTGGGCGATCTTCTCGAGCTTCGTCTCCCCGCTGATCTACTACTTTGTAGAAACGATGGGGTATGAGAGCTGGTACCTCCGCAGCATCCTCAATCGCATCCCTTCAGTCGTCGTGGCGGTCGCCGTCATCTTCTTTGGCATCTACCTCGTGAAGGGCAAAAAGCGCCATGTGCAGCCGGAGGAAGAATTCGTCGAGTACAGGGGGGATTCCAATGAATAACGAAGAACGCATCGAGTCCCTGGAAACCCCCGAGGAGGAATCCGCGCGGAGCGGCGCCTCGAAGGCGGAATCCCCCGCGCCGGAGCCGACTCCTTCCCGCAAGCGGGAGGAGCCGGTCCGCCGGGTGGGGACCATGACGATGGGCTTCGCGCTCATCGTCACCGGCATCGTGGCGCTGGCCGCGATGTTCAAGCCCTCCCTCGACCTGGTCTTCGTCTTTAAGCTTTCCCCTCTCATCTTTGTGCTCCTCGGCGTCGAAATTCTCTACAACTACTTCGCCCACAAGGGCCAGAAGCTCAAATACGACCTGCTCAGCGGCTTCGTCTGCTTTGTGCTCATCGTCGCGGGCGGCTGCCTCGCCGCCGTGCCCGCCGCCTGGAACTATTTCGGCCCACCCGCCATGCAGGTGCGGGACGAGTTCCACACCCAGCTCCGCGGGCGGATCTCCGAAAGCCTCATCGACGAGCGGGAGCTGATCGGGCAGATGTATGTGAACGCCGAGCTCCCCTACTATAAGCAGTACACGCCGAACATGAGCTACGACGAGCTCGCCGGGGACGCGCGCGTCTATCTGCACATTAACCTCAACGGCCCCTACCACGACAAGGAGTCCTTTGCGAAGGACATCCAGAATATCCTCTCCAAGCTCGATCCCCTGGGCCTCGACATCCGCAACCTGACGTTCCGCTACGACGGCGAGGAGGTCGATTTCGGGCTCGACCTCTATGACCGGTATCAGCTCGACATGAAGCTGGACGAGCTGGTGCGCCGGGTGGATGCGGACTGGTATCATGAGGACGAAGAATCGTCCGCCCGGGACGGCTTTTCCGGTGAGAGCGCCCTCCCGCCGCTGGAGCCCCTCGAGAACGACGGCTTCAGCAACGAGTGGCCCGACCGTATCGTCTATTCGGCGGACGGCATGACCGCGCACAGCTACTATTTCGATCTGCCCGTTTCCAACCCCACGACGGTGCAGGTCGACGTCTCGACCGAAGGCGGTACGCTGGACATGCGGATCGCCGGGCCGGACGGCACGATCTATTTTGAGGGCTACGACCTCTCCGAGGCGAGCGGGAGCCAGACCATCGCGCTTCCCGTATCCGGCGCCTACCAGGTCAGGCTGACCGCCGACGAGTTCCACGGAGGCTTCACCATCCAGAACCTCGGCTGATACAAATCGTTCATAATCCCCGTATTGCGAAGACGCGATACGGGGATTATAATATTTTCATCCCTATTTTGATTTCGGAGGCAGCCGATGAATATCGTCGTTTCGCTCAACGCCAACTATCTGCGGCCGCTCTGCGTGATGCTGCGCAGCCTGCTCGACGCGAATCCCGGGGAGGAGGCGGACGTCTACGTCCTGCACGCCTCCCTCTCCCCGGAGGCGTTCTCCTTTGCCCGCTCCGTCCTTCCAGACGGGAGGCTCCGCCTCTTCGACGTGCGCGTTCCGGAGGACTTCATGGCGGACGCGCCGGTGCTCTTCCATTTCCCCAAGGAGATGTATTACCGCATCTTTTCGGCGCGCCTGCTGCCCCAAACCCTCGGGCGCGCCCTCTACCTCGACCCGGACATGGTGATCAACCGCCCGCTCGCCCCGCTCTACGGCATGGAGCTGGGGGAACACTTTTTCGCGGCCGCGCGGTCGGTCAACCCCGTCTCCCAGGTGGAGTACAAGCTGCGCCTCGACATGCCCGAGGAAAGCGAATACTTCAATTCCGGCGTGCTGCTCATGAACCTGGACGCGCTGCGCGCCGGACAGGACTGCGATGAGGTGACGGAGTTCATCCGCGCCCACCGGGAAAAGCTCATCCTTCCCGACCAGGACGTGCTCAACGCCCTCTACCACGACCGCACCGTTCTGCTCGACCCGCGCGTCTATAACTTCGACGCGCGCTATTTCAACACCGTCAAGGTGGCCACCCTCGGCAGGATCGACCTCAAATGGGTGCGGGAGAACACCGCCGTCATCCACTACTGCGGCAAGAGCAAGCCGTGGCACGAGCACTATCTCGGAGAGCTCGGCGTCTTTTACCGGGAGGCGGCCGCAAAGGTGTTCCCCGAAGAGTCCGCGCGGAAGTCGCCGCTTGAAAGGCTGCGCGGCCTCGGCGCGCCCCGCGAACCCGGCGAAGGCTGAAAAGGCCGCCGTGCGATGCACGGCGGCCTTTTATCCGTCAGGCGGTCTCGATCCTCCGGCCGCTTCCGCCCTGGCAGAGCCGTTCGCGCAGGGCGCGGCTCAGCGGGAGCACCGGGATGCAGAGCAAAAACCAGAGCGCGCTGTACAGGGGGCAGATCTGCCCGAGCAGGTTCCCCTTCCGGCGGGAGTAGTCCCAGACGCCGAGCCGGCAGCCCCTGTTGATGATGCACCCGGCGACAAATTCCACCGCCGTGAGCACCAGGCTGCCCGCCGCGCATTTTTGCAGCATCGACCGCCCCGTCATACGCAGGTCGGTCAGGTAGAGCAGCAAAAAGCCGACGCCCCCGGTCAGCGCCATCGTCCAGTGGGTAAAACCCCGCCAGAGCACTTCGATCGCGCTGTAGCCCACCGATCCGACCGTGCAGACGGCGGCGTATTCCTTGAATTTTTCCATCCGCGTTCACCCCGCATTAGGGTGCGCGGATTCCGCGCCGATATACGAAGGAGCGCCGGAACCGGCGCTCCTTTTTCAGTGAAATGATTTCCGCTTCAAATAGGCTTTCAGCCGCGACGCGACGGAGGCCCGGCCTTCCGTTCCCGCGCGCATCCGGGCAAAGTTCCCACTGTGCCGCACCAGCATCACGCCGCCGATCACGCCTGCCGCCGCGGCCGCCTCCCGCCCGAGGCCGAAAAGCGCCGTCAAGAGCGGAAGGCTCACCGCGATCACCGCGGAGCCCACCGCGAGATAGCCCATCGCCAGCACCGCCGCCGCGCCGAGCAGGTAGCTCGCGATTCCGACGGGGGGTGAAAAAAGGATCGACGCCGCGCCGGCGACCGCCACTCCCTTGCCGCCGCGAAAACCGTTCCACACCGGCCAGCAGTGCCCGAGCACCGCGCCGAGCCCTGCGTAGAGCACCGCCATCCGCCCCATCCCGGGGAAGAGCCACAGCCGGCAGAGGGCGCAGGCCGCCGCCGTTTTGAGGATATCCCCCGCGAGCACCAGCAGCCCGCTCCCCGTCCCCAGCCGGGAGGCGACGTTCGCCATGCCGGGGTTGCCGAACCCCTCTGCGCGCCGCGCGCCCGTCCGGCAGAAGACGATCAGGTCGGCGGTCAGAAAGGACCCGAACAGGTACCCTGCCAGCACGCACCAGAGACGCTCCATGCCATCCCCTCCTTTTCTTGATTATAGACCATCCGCCGGGAATTTACACCCCCTATTGACATTTGCGCTCCGATGTCCTATAGTTAAATCAGAAACTTTTAAAAGTATCTGTCTAAAGTATTGGAGGCGACGATATGAGTTGGCTGGACCTGCATCTCCATTCCTCCTTCAGCGACGACGGGGAGTTTTCCCCGACCAGACTGGCGCTCCTCTGCTGGCGGGCGGGAATCGGAACCGCCGCGCTGGCGGACCACAACACGACGCGCGGCGTCCCCGCGATGCTCAAGGCCGGGCGGGCGCTGGGCGTCGAGGTCATCCCGGCGGTCGAGCTCGACTGCACCCACGAGGGCGTCGACCTGCATCTGCTCGGCTACTGGATCGACCCCGCCCACCCCGGTTTCGCGCGGGCCGAGGAATCGGTCCTCTCGCAGGAGCAAACCGCCGCCGGGCGGCGAATCGAACTGGTGCGCGCCTGTGGGATCCCGCTGGATCTGGCGGCGGTGACGGCGCTTTCCAAGGACGGCATCGTCACGGGCGAGATGATCGCGGAGGTCGCCCTCGCCATGCCGGAAAACGCGGAACATCCCCTCCTCTCCCCCTACCGTCCGGGCGGGGCGCGCTCCGACAATCCCTACGTCAACTTCTACTGGGACTTCTGCGCGCAGGGAAAGCCCGCCTACGTCCCCATCCGGTTCCCCTCCCTCGCGGAGGCGGTCACGCTGGTGCGCGAAGCGGGCGGGCTTCCGGTGCTCGCCCACCCCGGCAACAACATCCACGAGGACGCCGCCCTGCTGCAAAGCATCGTGCGCTGCGGCGTCGCGGGGCTCGAGGCCTACAGCAGCTACCACACCCCCGCGCAGACCGCCTTTTATCTCCGGCAGGCGGAGGCGCTCGGCCTCGCGGTCACCTGCGGCAGCGACTTCCACGGGAAGATCAAGCCCGCTATCCGGCTGGGTTCGGCCGAGTCCGGCGGACGGGAGGCGGCGCTGCTCGGGGAACTGCGCAAAAAACTTGACAGCCTGGAGGGAGCGCGATGACCGGGGTGACCGGGAAACCGGAGCTGATGAAGCGGATGAACACCACCCTGCTCTACCGGACGCTGATCCGCCTTGGCTCGGCGACGCGGGCGGAGGTGGCCAATGAGACGAACCTCAGCGCGACCACCATCCGCAACCTCTTTGAGGAACTCGAAGCGGGCGGCGAGATCGTCGCGGGCGCGCTCGACCGGTCGAGCGGCGGACGGCGCGCCCAGCGGTACGCCCTCAACCCGGCGCGCAACCTGACCCTCGCGCTCTACTGTGCCGGGGAACGGATCGACTACCGGATCACCGGCCTGACGGGAGATGTCGCCGCGGACAGCTTCACCCCCATCGAGGACGGCGACACGGTGGAAGCGGTCCTCCGCCTGATCGCGGGCTGCCGTTCCCGCTGGGACGTCCGCGCGGTCGGGCTCGGCGTGCCCGGCATCGTGGAGAACGGGCGCGCCTATATCGGCAGCGAACTGGATACCCTGGTCCCGAACGACCTCGGGGCGCGGGTCCGTTCCGCCTTCCCCTTTCCGCTCGTTCTGGAAAACGACCTCAACGCGACCGCGCTCGGTTATATGAACCGCTACCACCGGGAACACCCCTCCTGCAGTCCCGCGGGCTTCAATATGGCCTACATCCATTTTGACCGGGAGAGCGCGGGCGCGGGCGTCATTGCCAACGGGCAGGTCGTCCACGGCGCCAAGCAGTTCGCCGGGGAGCTCGGCTTTCTGCCGATGGGGCATAAGCAGACCTTGAACGACCTGCTTCCCAGCGTCTCCTCCCGGGAGGACTGCCTTGATATCGTCTCCCGCGTCGTCTCCATCGTCAACTGCGTCACCAACCCCGAGCTCGTCGTAGTCGGCGGGAGCCTGTTTGACGCGGCGTGGCTCCAGTACGCGCTTGACCGGCTGAACGCCCAGCCGGGGCTTTCCAGCCCGCTGCGCCCGCTCTTGGTCTACCGCGGCGACAACCGGGAGGACTACCTCGACGGGCTGACCTACCTGACGCAGCAGGACCTCGTCCCCCGTCTCCCGCTGGCCGCTTTCGATTAGGGTTGCATTTCGGAGGAAAAAAGATTATAATAATGATAATCGATCCTGTTATAGAGGATTTTTCGACAAACATGCAACCCTGTGATCGGAGGAACCCATATGAACACATTTTTATCCGCCCTGAAAGCCCGCCGCACCTGCTACCGGATCGGCAGCGGCTCCCCCATCGACGACAGCCGGATCTCCGGGCTGGTGAAGGAGGCCGTTTCCGTCACCCCCTCCGCCTTCAACATGCAGAGCACGCGCGCGGTCCTGCTCTTCGGCGCCGAACACGAAAAGCTCTGGAAGATCGTGTTGGAATCGCTGCGCGCCATCGTGCCTCCGGATGCCTTCGCCGCAACTGAAGGAAAGATACGCTCCTTCGCCGCCGGGCACGGGACCGTCCTCTATTTCGACGACACCGCCGTCACGGACGACTACGCGGACAGGTTCTCCACCTACCGGGACAATTTCCCGGTCTGGGCGCAGCAGGCAAACGGCATGGCGCAGCTGAACGTCTGGACGCTGCTCGAGGAGGCCGGGCTCGGCGCCTCGCTCCAGCACTATAACCCCCTCATCGACGAAGAGGTCCGCCGGACCTGGCGGCTTCCCGAAAGCTGGAAGCTGGTCGCGCAGATGCCCTTCGGCGAGCCGCTCGCCCCGCCCGACCCGAAGGAGTCCGCCGACCCCGACGCGCTCGTGAAGGTTTTTCCCTGATCGGATGCGCCGGGGGACCTTCCCCGCCCCGGATGAATAAAAAAACGGCCGCGGTCCGCCTGCCGGCGGAGGCGCGGCCGTTTTTTGCGCCGAAATCCGGTCAAAGCCGCCGGACGGGCTGTCCTCCACCCGGGGACGGGTCCCCGGGTGGAGGATTGACAAAACCTCCTTTTGCAGGTATGCTTTACTGAAGACGGGAGGCTATGTGGGTGAGGCATGAAGCGTTTGTGGAACTTTTGCAGGAGAACCCGGTCATCGCGGCCGTTAAGGACGCGACGGGGCTCTCCCGCAGCATGGACAGCGACTGCCAGATCGTCTTCGTGCTGAGCGGCAACCTGCTGGGCGTCAAGGAGGTCGTCTCCCGTGTGCATGAGGCGGGCAAGCTCGCGATGGTGCATATCGACCTGATCGACGGGCTGGCCGCGCGGGACGTCGCCGTGGATTTCATCGCGGAGAGCACGCGGGCGGACGGGATCATCTCCACCCGCTCCAACCTTGTCCGGCGCGCAAAGGCGCGCGGGATGCTCGCGGTGCAGCGGTTCTTTATGCTCGATTCGATCGCGCTGGTCAACATTGAAAAGCGCCTCTCGTTCGAGGCGGCGGACGCGGTGGAAATCCTGCCCGGCGCCATGCCCAAGGTCATCCGCAGGCTCGCGGCGATCGTCCGCAAGCCGATGATCGCGGGAGGACTCATCTCCGACAAGGAGGACGTGCTCAACGCGCTGGGTGCGGGGGCGGTGGCGGTCTCCTCCTCCAATCCCGAAGTCTGGTTATTGTGACCGGACAACTGCCGAGAGACCGGGAGCGGGCCATAAAAGGGCCTTCGGCCCTTTTATGGCCCGCTTTTATGTTCATGCGCCGGCTGTGAACGGAACAAGCGCCTTCCGGGCCGGCTGTAAGGGTTGTCCACGGGATGAAAAATCTGGTAGAATGGAACTGACCGGACCGGCGAAGCCCCTTGACGCGGTCACCCTCCACGCGCCCGCCCAGAGCGGCCGTGGAATATGTGTGCGGGACGGGCGCGCTTCATCGCCGCGCGCGGCCTGTGAGAGGAGAGGCAAAAATGGGAAACTATGTGCTGGCGCTTGACCAGGGGACGACGAGCTCGCGGGCGATCCTCTTCGACCGGGAGCAGAACATCGTCGGCATGGCGCAGAAGGAGTTCACGCAGTTCTATCCGAAGGAGGGCTGGGTCGAGCACGACCCGATGGAGATCTACTCCTCCCAGTACGCGGTGATGATGGAGGTCATCGCCCAGAGCGGCGTGGACGCCGGGGAAATTTCCGCCATCGGAATCACCAACCAGCGGGAGACGACCATCCTGTGGGATAAATCCACCGGCCGTCCGGTCTACAATGCGATCGTCTGGCAGTGCCGCCGCACTGCGGACATCATCGACGACCTGGACGCGCGCGGGCTTTCCGGCTACATCCGGGAGGCCACCGGGCTGGTGCCCGACGCCTATTTCTCGGGCACCAAGATCAAATGGATCCTCGACCACGTCGAGGGTGCGCGGGAACGCGCCGAACGGGGGGAAATCCTCTTTGGCACGGTGGACAGCTGGCTCATCTGGAAGCTGACCGGGGGCGCTGTGCACGTCACCGACTACACCAACGCCTCCCGCACGATGATCTATAACATCAGGACCTTCGACTGGGACCAAAAGCTGCTCGACGCGCTCGACATCCCCCGCGCCATGCTGCCCGAGGTGCGCGGGTGCAGCGAAATCTACGGCTATGCCGCGGTCCAGGGGGTGCGGATCCCGATCGCGGGCATCGCGGGCGACCAGCAGGCCGCGCTCTTCGGCCAGTGCTGCTTCGCGCCCGGCGAGGCGAAGAACACCTACGGCACCGGCTGTTTCCTGCTCATGAACACGGGCGGGACCCCCTGCGTCAGCGAAAACGGCCTGCTCACCACGATCGCCATCGGCCTGAACGGAAAGGTGCAGTACGCGCTGGAGGGCAGCGTCTTCGTGGGCGGCGCGGTCATCCAGTGGATCCGCGACGAGATGCGCTTCATCAACGAAAGCCGCGACGCCGAGTACTACGCGCGGAAGGTGCCCGACACCGGCGGGGTCTACCTCGTCCCCGCCTTCACCGGGCTGGGCGCGCCCCACTGGGATATGTACGCGCGCGGCTGCATCGTGGGCATCACCCGCGGCACCAGGCGGGAGCACATCATCCGCGCGGCGCAGGAGTCGATCGCCTACCAGAGCTACGACCTCGTCAAGGCGATGGAGCGGGACACCGGCATCGCCCTCGCCGAGCTCAACGTCGACGGCGGGGCCTCCCGCGACCGCTTCCTCATGCAGTTCCAGGCGGACATCCTCGGTAAGCGGGTGTGCCGGCCGATGATCCGCGAGACGACCGCGCTCGGCGCGGCCTACCTGGCGGGGCTCGCCACCGGCGTGTGGAAGGACCTGGACGAGCTCAAAAAGCTGTGGAGCTGCGACGTCCGCTTCGACCCCGACATGGACGATCCCGCCCGCCAAAGGCTGCTTTCCGGCTGGCGGAAAGCCGTCGGCCGCAGCCTCGACTGGGCGGAGCACTGAAAATCATACGGAAAAAGGCCGCCGCGTTCATTGAACGCGGCGGCCTTTCGTCTGTTTATTCGCCGACGATCGCTTCGCAGCGGGAGGCGCAGGTGACGATCGCGCCCGTCGGGCAGGCGGTCACGCAGGCGCCGCAGCTGGTGCACTTGCGCGGGTCGATCGAAGCGAGATTGTCGGTGACGGTGATCGCGCCGTTCTCGCAGGTCTTTTCGCATTTCTTGCAGCCGATGCAGCCGTTCTTGCACACCTTGCGGGTGAAGGCGCCCTTGTCGTGGGACGAGCAGCCGACATAGACGGTGCTCGTGGCCGGGATGACCGTGATCAGGTGGTTGGGGCAGGCCTTGGCGCACATGCCGCAGCCCACGCAGACCGCCTTGTCGATGACGGCGATGCCGTCCACGATCGAGATCGCGCCGTACTGGCAGGCCGCGATGCAGTCGCCGTAGCCGAGGCAGCCGTGGGAGCAGCTTCCCTTGCCCTGGTAGAAGAAGTTGCAGGCCGCGCAGCTCTGCTTGCCCTCGTAGTCCATGATGCTGTCGGTGGCGTAGCAGTTGCCCGAGCAGCGCACCACGGCGTACTGCTCCTCCACGTCCTCGAAGGCGACGCCCATCGCCTCGCTGAGCTTGTGGCCGACCGCGTCGCCGCCCGGCACGCAGAGGTTGGTTTTGGCGCCGTCGTGCGCGACCGCCTTGGCGTAGTCGTCGCAGCCGGCGTAGCCGCACGCGCCGCAGTTGGCGCCCGGAAGCTCGGCGCGCACCTTATCGAACAGTTCGTCCGCGGGAAGCGCCATCACCTTTGCGGCGACGACGAGGATGATCGAGGACAGCAGCCCGATCCCGCCGACGATGATTACCGGAAATAACATAGAGCCCACCCCCATTATTTAAACAGGCCGTCGACGATGCCGCTGAAGCCCATAAAGCTCACCGAGCAGATCGCCGCCGCGACCAGTGTGATCGGGATTCCCTGGAACGCCTTGGGCGTGCTGCCGGCCGCGGCGTCCACGCGGGAACGCACGCCTGAGAAGAGCACCATGGCGAGCAGGAAGCCCAGGCCGGAACCGACCGCGTTGACCAGCGACTGGCCGAAGGTATACCCCTCGTCGAGGTTGAGGATGGTCACGCCGAGCACGGCGCAGTTGGTCGTGATAAGCGGCAGGTAGATGCCCAGCGCCTTGTGGAGCGCGGGAATATACTTTTTAAGCGCGATCTCGACGAACTGCACGAGCGCCGCGATGATCAGGATGAAGACGATCGTCTGCAGGTAGGAGAGCCCCTTCGGCACGAGGATGTAGGTATAGATCGGCCAGGTGACCGCCGTGGCGAGCGCCATGACGAAGATGACCGCGACGCTCATGCCGAACGCGGAGTCGAGCTTTTTGCTGACGCCGAGGAAGGGGCAGATGCCCAAAAACTTCGCGAGCACGTAGTTGTTGACGAGTACGGCGCCGACTAAAATGATCAGGTATTCCTTCATTCGTCAGCACCTCCTTTCCGGACCGCCGCGCAGGCGGCCGCGGACGGGCAGCCGGCACAGCCGAACTCCTTCTTTTTGATCGCCTTGCCGTGGGTCAGGTGGTTGACCAGCGCGATGAGCGCGCCGAAGACCAGGAAACCGCCCGGCGCGAGCAGGAAGACGATGATCGGGTTATCCCAGTGCAGCGAGACGCCGTTCTGGATGCCGAGCCACTCGGCGCCCGACATCCAGGTGCCGTTGCCGAGGATTTCGCGGATGGAACCCATCGCGAAGAGCGCCAGCGTAAACCCGATGCCCATGCCGATGCCGTCGCAGGCGGAGGCAAGAACGGTGTTCTTGTTGGCGAACATCTCGGCGCGGCCGAGGATGATGCAGTTGACGACGATGAGCGGCAGGTAGACGCCCAGCGCCTTGTCGAGATCGGGCGCGTACGCCTTGACGATGAACTGCACGAGGGTGACAAAGCTCGCGATGACCACGATGTAGCAGGGGATGCGCACCTTGTCGGGGATGATGTTCTTGAGCAGCGAGATGACGATGTTGGAGCAGATGAGCACCACCGTCGCCGCGATGCCCATGCCGATGCCGTTGACCGCCATCGTCGTGACGGCGAGCGTCGGACAGGTGCCGAGGATGAGAACCAGGGTCGGGTTCTCCTTGAGGATGCCGTTCGTCAGGACCCTCCAGTTGCTGGGTTTGTTCGGATTGCTCATTTAAGCGCCCTCCCCTACTGCTTCATACGCCTGATAGGCGGTGTCGACGCACCGGAAAAATGCGTTGGAGGAGATCGTCGCGCCCGTGACGGCGTCGACGCCCTCAAGGCTTTTGTCCTTGCCCGGGAACTGGCCGGTGAAGGCGTCCGCCCCCGTCTTGGAGCCGAGTCCCGGCGTCTCGGAGTTGTCGAGCAGCTTCACGCCGGTGATCCTGCCGTCGTTGCCGATGCCGACCATGACGTTGTACACGCCGCCGAAGCCCTTGTCCTTAACCTTGAAGGCGTAGCCGTTGCCGCTGTCGTCCTTCGCGGCGATGAGGACGTTTTCCATCCCCTCCAGGGCCAGCTCGGTAAAAGTGGTGGAGCCTGGGACCACCGCCTGCATGGCGGCGTCGGAGGCCTCTTTCTCCGCCTGCGCGATGAGCGGGGCGGTCTTGTCGTAAGTGAGCCCCAGCAGCGCGGAGGCCACGACGCAGATCACGGTCAGTACGACGACCGGTTTCAAAAGTTCTTTCATGTTCGCGCCCCCCTACTGTTTTTTCTGCTCAAAGACAGCGCCGAACGGTTTGGTGATCGTGAGGCTGTCGATGTGCGGGACGAGGATGTTCATCAGCAGGATGGCGAAGGACATGCCCTCCGGATAGTTGCAGAAGACGCGGATCACCATCGTGATAAAGCCGATGCCGATTGCGAAGATCACCTTGCCCTTGGTGGTGACCGGGCTGGTCGAGTAGTCGGTCGCCATGAAGAAGGCGCCGATCATCACGCCGCCCGAAAGCACGGCGTAGAAGGGGTCCTGGCCGAAGAGCAGCGCGAAGACGAAGACGCTGCCGATCAGCGTGACGGGGATCTGCCAGCCGATGACGCCGTTCCAGATGAGGTAGAGCCCGCCCACGATGAGCGCGAGCGCGCAGGTCTCGCCGAGGGAGCCGCCGCGGTTGCCGATCAGCATGTTCCACAGCGACGGGAGCTGGTCGGTCTGCCCGGCGGAAATCAGCTTGAGCGGGGTCGCGGTCGCGACCGCGTCGATCGCGGCGTGCGGGGCGATCCAGTGGGTCATCTGGTTGCCGAACGACACGAGCAGGAAGATGCGCGCGGTCGCGGCGGGGTTGGCGAAGTTGCAGCCGATGCCGCCGAAGAGGCATTTGACCACGACGATCGCGATGAACGACCCGAACACCGCCATCCAGAAGGGCAGCGTGACGGGGACGTTGAAGGCGAGGATGATTCCGGTGACCACCGCGCTGCAATCGCTGATCGTCACGGGCTTTTTGGTGACCTTCGCGAAGAGGTATTCAAACACCACGCAGGAGACGACGCAGACCGCCGTCAGCAGCAGCGCGCGGATCCCAAAGTAAAAGATCGACATGACCAGCGCGGGCAGCAGCGCCGTCGCGACGGTCAGCATGATCTTGCGGGTATTGATATCGTCCCGGAAGTGCGGGGAGGGGGTGATCATGAGCTTTGCCTTTTCCTCCGCCGGGGCCTGGGTTTCCACTGTATTCACAGCCACAACAAATCCCTCCTATCCTATTTCTTCGCCGTCGCGGCCCGGAGCTTCTGCTTTGCCATTTTGTTGGTAAAGGTCAGATTGCGCTTCGCCGGACAGACAAACGAACAGCAGCCGCACTCCATGCAGAGCGAAACCTTCAGCTTCTGGAGCATCGGGATGTTGTCCGATTCATAGGCCTTTTCGATCATACGGGGCATCAGGTGGTAGGGGCAGGCCTGGATGCACCGGCCGCAGCGGATGCAGGGCTGCTCCTCATAGACCGCCGTCTGGCTCTCGTCGAACGCGAGCAGGGCGTTGTTGTTCTTCAGGACGGGATATGTATCGTCGAAGACGAGCGTGCCCATCATCGGGCCGCCCATGATGAGCTTCTTGGGCGTGCATTTATAGCCGCCGCAGAAGTCGATCACGTCGGAAAAGTGCGCGCCGATGGGGGCGACGACGTTCTTCGGCTCCGCGACCGCGCCGCCGTCGACCGTCAGCGTCTTGGTGACGAGCGGCATGCCGGTGCGCAGGTACTGGCCGATGAACGCGGTGGTCGTCACGTTTTCGACGATGACGCCCACGTCCGCCGGGAGCATCCCCTCCTTGATGACGCGGCCGGTCGTCTCATAGGCGGTGACCTTTTCCGCGCCCTTGGGGTAGATCGCTTTCAGGCTGCACACCTCGATCGACGGGTCGTCCCCGGTGAGGCGGCGCAGCATTTCGATCGCCTGGGGCTTGTTGTTCTCCACCGCGATCTTGACCTGGGTGATGCCGACGTATTTTTTGATCGCCGCGATGCCGTCGAGGATGTCCTGCGGACGCTCGATGATCGTGCGGTAGTCGGAGGTGATGTAGGGCTCGCACTCGGCGGCGTTGACCACCAGCGTGTCCACCTCCGAGAGGTTTTTGGGGTTCATCTTGATGTGCGTCGGGAAGCCCGCGCCGCCGAGCCCCACCAGCCCGGAGGCCCGGATCGCCTTGACGAATTCCGGGTGGTTTTCGATTTCGGGAGGCTTTATATGTTCATCGACCGCCTGCTCCCCATCGGTCTGGATGATCACGACCTGGCACCGGGAGCCGGTGGCCGTCACGATCTCCTCGACCGCCGAGACCGTCCCCGAGACGCTCGAATGGATCGGCGCGCTCAAAAAAGCCTCGCTGTCCCCGATCATCGTCCCGACCTTGACGGCGTCCCCCTTCTTGACCAGGGGATTGCAGGGCGGGCCCATATGCTGCGACATCGAAATACAGACTTCTTTCGGCAGCGGCATAGGGGTGCTTTCGCAATTTTCCGTGTTCTTGAAGTGCGCCACCTTGGCGCCCTTCAGTGTCTTTTGCAAAACACTCATGTTACCATTTCCTCCTCTGAGTTTTATGGTGGGAGTTGCAGTATCATCATCCGGCGTCCCGCCTCCGGACGGGGCGTCAAAAGAAGATTCGGTTGAAATGCGGCCTGAGCAGCCGCAGGAGCAGCCCCGTGAGCGCGCCCATCGCGACGCCCCCCAGCGCGAGCACCGGAAAGTAATAGAGCACCGCGCCGTTTAATAGCAGCACCGCCATCACAAGCTGTCCGGCGTTATGCATGAGCCCGCCGCAGATGCTTGTGAAAAGCTCGCTCGGCTTTTTGGGCAGCGCGCGCAGCAGGAGCATCGCCGTCACCGACACCAGCCCCCCGGCGAAGCTCATCGCCGCGCCGACCGGCCCGCGCGTCAGCAGCACGAACAGGCTTTTGAGCGCCGCCAGCGAGTACGCCTCCCGCCAGCCGAGGCAGAAAAGGCAGTACATCGTCACGATGTTGCTGAGTCCCAGCTTGACGCCGGGGACCGGCACCATCGGGGCGAGCGACGATTCCACGAGGCTCAGCACGACCGACAGCGCGAAGAGCAGCCCCAAAAAGGCGACCTTGGACGCGCGGTATTTCATCCGTTTCATGACGGCACCTCGAAGTGGTAGCTCCCGCCCGGGTCGGCGGGGGTGAACCGGTCCAGAAGGTCGTTGGACACGTAGACGTTGCGCTCCCGGTCGATGACGACCAGCCCGCAGCTGAGCGCGTTGAGGTTCTCCAGGACGTAGTCCCTGCCCTTGATGAACAGCCAGGTCGACATACTGTCGGCAAGCGCCCCGTCGGGAGAGACGACCGACACGGACATCAGCCCGGTGTCGGCCGGGCGGCCGGTCGCGGGGTCGAGGATGTGGTGGTAGCGCACCCCGTCCCGCTCGAAATAACGTTCGTAGTCGCCCGAGGTCGCCATCGTCGTATCGGACAGCGTCACCACCGCGATGTAGTCGTTCCCGCCGCCGCGCGGATCGCGCACCCCGAATTTCAGGGGCTCCCCGTCCGGCTTCGCCCCCATAGCCATGATGTTGCCGCCGATGGAAATGTAGCCCGAGTCGACGCCGTATTCCCGCGCGACCCTGCGCGCCGCGTCGCAGGCGTAACCCTTGGCCACGCCGCCGACGTCGACCGCCTGCCCCTCGCGGCGCAGCATGGCCGACCGGTCCGCGGGGTCAAGAAGGATGTCCCGGTATCCGACGAGGGTGCGCAGCTCATCGATGCGCGCGTCGGAGGGCACCTGCGGATGGCCTGAGGTGACCCCCCATTCGGCGGTGAGCGGGGCGATGGTCACGTCGAACGCGCCGCCCGACGCCTCCCCGAACGCCGCGCAGCGGGAGAGCAGCCCGTAGGTGTCCTCCGAGAGGGGGACGTACCCCCTCCCCGCGTTTTCGTTGAGCCGCGCGACCTCCGAATCGGGCAGGTACATCGACATGCGCGACTCGATCCCCGCGAGCTCCGCCTCGATCGCGTCCCTGGCCGCCTGGGCGTTCTTCCCGTAGAGCTTGTATTCCACGATGGTATCCATGAGAAACGACGTGCCCGTCACCGGAGCCTCCCGCCCGCCGCAACCGGCGAGCAGCAGGAGTCCGATGAGAAGCGCGGTCATCCGCATTCCCCTCGACAATGGCATAAATCCTTTCGGCTGGTATCTTTTCGGTCGAAAATCCTGCACAGATTGACAAAAAATCGTCAACAGTGAAAACACCCCGCGGGAGGCGGGGTGTCTTCCGACGGAATCCGTTCGGGAAATCCTTTATTTGTCTTCGTTGTCGGAGTCTTCGGTCTCTTCCCCGTCGTCCTCAAGGTCGAACTCCAGCAGCTCGCCGCAGTTCGGGCAGGTGGTCTGTCCCTCTTCCAGCATGTCGGAATCGATGCAGACGATGTCGCCGCAGGTCGGGCAGCAGACCTCATAGATGTCGCCGTCCTCAAAGTCCTCCGCGCCGCACTCGTCGCAGTCGCACTCGTCGTCGAGGTCGTAGTAGTCCTCTTCGAGAGAACCGAGGTCCTCGTCGATCGTCTCGACCTGCTCGGTGAGCTCGTCGAGCTCCGCCTCGAGGTCGGACACGGTGAGCGCCATATCGTCAAACGCGTCGATCAGGGCCTTGATGACCTTGCCCTCCTTGGTGCTCTCGTCGATGCCGAGGCCCTCGGCCAGGCCTTTGATATAAGCGGCCCGTTCAGTAATCGTCATGGTAACGCCTCCTTAAAAATCATAGAATCATGTGGATCAGCAGGTTACGCGCGCTCCATATACTCCCCGGTGCGGGTGTCGACCTTGATGTGGTCGCCCTCGTTGATGAAGAGCGGGACGCGGATCTCGGCGCCCGTCTCGAGCACCGCGGGCTTGGTCGCGTTGGTGGCGGTGTCGCCCTTGAAGCCCGGATCGGTCTGGGTGACTTCGAGCTCGATGAAGAAGGGCGGCTCGACGCCGAAGACCTTGCCCTTGTAGGAGAGCACCTTGCAGTCCATGTTCTCCTTGACGAACTTGAAGTTGTCGCTCAGCACGTCCTTGGAGATCGGGATGTTCTCGTAGGTCTCGTTGTCCATGAAATAGTAAAGGTCGCCGTCGCTGTAGAGGTACTGCATGTCCTTCCTCTCCACATAGGCGGTCGGGAACTTATCGGTCGGGTTGAAGGTCTTCTCAGTGACCGATCCGGAAATCACGTTCCTGATCTTGGTGCGGACGAACGCCGCGCCCTTTCCGGGCTTGACGTGCTGGAACTCGATGATCTGGACCACGTTGCCGTCCATCTCAAAGGTCACGCCATTTCTAAAATCGCCGGCAGAAATCATATGTTACCCTCCAAATATTCTGATACGTCTGTCTCTTTCCCGTCCTAAGCACGGTCAGATCGGTACCATCCAGATTAACACTCTAATTCTATATTATAATCACTCATTTTGCAAGCCCTATTCGCAGAGAATTATAGGATGATCAGCGACTTGTCGGAATGTGTGAGGTCCTCGCAGCCGTCCTTTGTGACAAGCACCATATCTTCGATGCGCACGCCGAACCGTCCCTCGAGGTAGATGCCCGGCTCCGCCGTCATGACCATGCCCGGCTCGCACACCGTCTCGTCCCCCTTGCCGAAGCGCGGGTTCTCATGGATTTCCAGCCCGAGCGAGTGGCCGGTCGTATGGCCGAAGCAGGCGCCGTAGCCCGCGTCCGTGATGATGTCCCGCGCGGCGGCATCCACCACATGGCAGATTTCCCCCGGCTTGACGGCCGCGATCGCGGCGAGCTGGGCGCGCAGCACCGTGTCGTAGATCATCCGCTGCTCGTCGGTGACCTCCCCCACCGCAACGGTGCGGGTCATGTCGGAGCAGTAGCCGTCCACGAGGCAGCCGAAGTCCATCGTGATAAAGTCGCCGCGCGCGACCACCTTGTCGGTCGGCACGCCGTGCGGCATCGAGGAGTTCCTGCCCGACACGACGATATAGTCGAAGGAGGGGCCCTCCGAGCCGTGGCGGAAGGCGTAGTCGAGCAGCTCGCCCGCGATCTCCCGGTCGGTGAGGCCCGGCCTGATGTAGCCGCAGATGTGGGAAAACGCCTCGTCGGTCACCTTCTGGGCAGCGCGGATCGCGTCGAGCTCGTCGGGCGATTTGATCATCCGCATGCGGCGGATGACGTCGTTCACCTTCCCGTTCATCACGAATTCCACGCCCGGGACCTTTTCCTTCCAGGCGGTGAACTCCGACAGGGTCATGTATTCGCTCTCGACCGCGACGCGCCTGACGCCGTGGCGTTTGGCGAGCTCCCCGATCTGCTCATAGAGCTTATCCTGTAAAACCACCTCGGCGCCGCGCACGACCGCGCGCGCCTTTTCGATGTAGCGGAAGTCGATCACAAAGGTCGCGCCCGCGTTCTTCACCGCGAAGAGGGTGCCTGCGGTCGAGTGCATGCCGGTGAAGTACTGCCGCCCCACCTGCGAGGCGACCAGCACCGCGTCGATCCCGTCGGGAAGCAGCCCGAGCAGCCGTTCAATTCTGTTTTGCATGGATGTCTCCTCCTATTTCATTGCCGCCAGCGCGTCGAGCGCCAGCAGGTAGCTTTGCCTGCCAAACCCGTAAACGCCTCCCGCGCAGACGGGCGCGAGCACCGAATGGTGCCGAAACTCCTCGCGCGCGTAGACGTTGGAGAGGTGGACCTCCACCACCGGAATGCCGACCGCCGCGATCGCGTCCCGCAGGGCGATGCTCGTGAAGGTGTAGTCCCCCGCGTTGAACGCAACGCCGTCATAGGCTCCGCGCGCCGCGTGGAGCCTGTCGAGCAGCTCCCCCTCGTGGTTGGACTGGAAAAAGTCGCACGCGTACCCCCGCTTTTCGGCGTGGGCCGCGATCCGCCGGTTGATATCCTCCAGCGTCTCGGTTCCGTAAACGCCCGGCTCCCGCACCCCTGTGAGGTTGAGGTTGGGGCCGTGCATGACCAGCATCCGCTTCACTGCATCGCCTCCAGCGCGTCGACCGCCAGCAGGTAGCCCTGCTTGCCGAAGCCGAAGATCCCGCCCGCACAGACGGGCGCGATGACCGACTTGTGCCGGAACTCCTCGCGCGCGTGCACGTTGGAGAGGTGCACCTCCACCACCGGGATGCGGATCGCGGCGATCGCGTCCCGGATGGCGATGCTGTAGTGGGTGTAGGCGCCCGCGTTGAGCACCACGCCGTCGTATTCGGCGCGCGCCGCGTGGAGCCTGTCGATGATGGCGCCCTCGTGGTTGGACTGGAACACGTCGCACGCAAGGCCCTTCGCCTCGGCGTGCGCCACGATCTGCCGGTTGATGTCGTCGATCCCCTCGGTCCCGTAGACGCCCGGCTCCCGCACGCCCACCAGGTTGAGGTTCGGTCCGTGGATGACCAGAATCTTTTTCATGACTGTCCGCCTTTCGCTGTCAGATACATCCGTTTCATCGTCCCCGCGTCCTCCGCCTGCGTGCCCGCGGACTCGCAGATGAAGGTGGGGGTGCCGTTTTTCTTTGCGACCAGTTCGGCCAGCGGCTCAAAATCCGGGCCGAACTCGGTATCCTCAAAGGTCAGATGGACCTTCTCCCCGCCGGGAACGGTGTAGGCGATCTTGCTGAAGTGGGAGTGGAAAAGCCGCGCCCGGTCGATACCGATCGCGTTTTCCATCTCGTCGAAGATCTTCGCGTAGGCTTCGGGGCCGTCGACGCCGCCGTAGGTGCGCGCGTTGAGGTGCCCGAAGTCGATGCAGGGAAGGATGCGGTCGTCGAGCTTACAGAGCGCGAGCACCTCCGTAAGGGTGCCGAGCTGGTTGAGCTTCCCCATCGTCTCGGGGCACATGCGGATGTGGGAAAGCCCCTCCGCGTCGAGCGCCGCGATGCACTTTTTCATCGTGTCGCACGCGAGCTCGAGCGCCGTCTCCCGGCTGATCTTGCCGCAGGAGCCGGTGTGGATCACGATGCGGTCCCCGCCCATCGCGCCGACCGCGCGGGCCGACTGGAGGACGTAGTCGACGCTCTTAAGGCGTTTTTCCTCCTCCACGCTCGACATCGAGATGTAATAGGGCGCGTGCAGGCTCAGCTGGATGTCCTTCGCCGCGCACAGCTCCCCAAGCTGGCGGCAGTTCGCCTCGGAAATCTTGACCCCCCGCCCGCACTGGTACTCGAACGCGTCGAGCCCCATCTTTTCGAGGTATTCGGGCAGGTCGGTATTCTTTTTATAGCCCATCTCGGTGAAACTCCGCGAGTTCCCCGCCGGGCCGAACCGGATCTTTGCCATCAGTGCGTTCCCTTCCGCCCGCCGCGCAGGACGAGCTTTTCCAATCTGCGCTTCAGCTTAAAAAACGGGAAAGGCTCCAGCTCGATCGGCTCCACCAGGATCGACACCGCCCCCGCGAGGTTGGCGCAGAGCACGTCGGTAAAGACCTGGTCGCCGACGATCGCGATCTCCCGCGCGTCCGCCCCGAGCCGTTCCCGCGCGCGGCGCACGCCGCCCCCGAGGGGCTTCGCCGCGTCCGCGATACAGCCCACGCCGAGCTTTTCGGCGAACGGCTCCACCCGGGCCGGGTGGTTGTTGGAGAGGATGAAGAGGCGGACGCCCGCCGCCCGCATCCGCGCGAGCCAGCCATGCACGCCGTCCGCCACGTCGGGGTTGTCGTGGGTGGTCAGGGTGTTGTCCACGTCGAGCAGCAGCACCGTGATCCCCTTGTCCCGCAGCCACTCCGGCGGGATGTCCCACGCGCGCCGGAACCGGTAGTCGGGCTGAAAGACCGCCATATCCGGTCCCTCCGTTTCCTGAAGAATCCCCGCCGCGGGGGCGGGGCGCGGACGCAAACGCCGCCCGTACCCGGATATTGTACCGCAAAGCGCCCCGATTTACAACCTCGGTGCCCGCCGGACGGCAAAAAAATGTGCAAAACGGGCGGGGATATTCCCCGCCCGTTTATGGATGATTATTTGAATTTACGCTTACGAGCCGCCTCAGATTTCTTCTTGCGCTTGACAGAAGGCTTTTCGTAGTGCTCTCTCTTGCGGACCTCGGCGAGAACGCCGGAGCGGGCGCAAGAACGTTTGAAGCGCCGCAGCGCGCTGTCCAAAGACTCATTGTCCTTGACTCTGATTTCTGACATTTACCTATTCCCTCCCCACGCCGTCCGGCAGGAGTTGATACCCGCAAAGATGTGGATAACAAAATTTATTATACTATGGAAACGCCTGTTTTGTCAAGCAGTTTGCCCCGCCTTTCGGCGCAAAGCCGCCGGACCGCATGAATACGGGCTTTTACCGGGCGACGATGTTGACGAGCTTGCCCTTGACGACGATCTCCTTGACGATCGTCTTGCCCTCCAGCGCCGCCTGGACCTCGGGGCGGGCCTTGACGGCGGCGAGCAGCTCGGCGTCCGGGGCGTCCGCGTCCACCATGACGCGCGCCTTGATCTTGCCGCACACCTGCGCGGCGATCTCGACCTGCGCGTCCCTGCATTTTTCGGGATCAAAGACGGGCCACTTCTGGTCGGTGACCGTCCCGCCGAACCCGGCGCGCTCCCACATCTCCTCGGTCATGTGCGGCGCGAAGGGGTTGAGCAGCAGGATGAAGGTCCGCAGCTCCGCGTGGTTGACGCTGCCCTTCGCGCAGATGTCGTTGAGGAGGCTCATCATCGCAGCGATGGCGGTGTTGTACTTCATCGCCTCGATGTCCTCGGACACCTTCCGGATCGTCTTGTGCAGGGCGCCTTCCAGCTCGGGGGTATACTCCCCGCCCGGCGCGAGGATGTCCAGCAGCCCGAACACCCGCTCCAGAAAGCGCTTGCAGCCCTTGATCGACGACTGGGACCAGGGCGCGCTCTTCTCGAAGTCGCCGATGAACATCTCATAGAGGCGCAGGGTGTCCGCGCCGTAGTCGCGAATGATGTCGTCGGGGTTGACGACGTTGCCGCGGGACTTGGACATCTTCTCGTTGTTTTCGCCAAGGATCATGCCGTGGCTGGTGCGCTTGGCGTACGGTTCGGGCGTGGGGACCACGCCGATGTCGTAGAGGAACTTGTGCCAGAAGCGGGAGTAGAGCAGGTGGAGCGTCGTGTGCTCCATGCCGCCGTTGTACCAGTCGACCGGCATCCAGTATTCGAGCGCCTCCCTGGAGGCGAGGGTCTTGTCGTTGTGCGGGTCGCAGTAGCGCAGAAAGTACCAGGACGAGCCCGCCCACTGGGGCATCGTGTCGGTCTCCCGCCTGGCGGGCGCGCCGCACTTGGGGCAGGGCACGTTCACCCAGTCGTCCATGGCCGCGAGCGGCGAATCGCCGTTTTCGGTCGGCTCGTAGCTGTCCACCTCGGGCAGGCGCAGCGGCAGCTCGCTCTCGTCGAGCGGGACATAGCCGCAGTGGTCGCAGTGGATGATCGGGATCGGCTCCCCCCAGTACCGCTGGCGGGAGAAGACCCAGTCGCGCAGCTTGAAGTTCACCTTCGGCTCGCCCTTTCCGTTTTCGGCGAGCCAGGCGGTGATCTTCTTCTTCGCCTCCTCGACCGAGAGGCCGTCGAGCATGCCGGAGTTGACCATCACGCCCGTCTCACAGTCTGTAAAGGCTTCTTCATTTACATTCCCGCCCTTGACCACCTCGACGATGGGCAGGCCGAATTTCTTGGCGAATTCCCAGTCGCGCGTGTCGTGCGCCGGGACGGCCATGATCGCGCCGGTGCCGTAGGACATGAGGACGTAGTCGGAGATGAAGATGGGGATCTCGGCGTTGTTGACCGGGTTGATCCCCCGGACCCCCTCGAGCATGACGCCCGTCTTGTCCTTGACCAGCTCGGTGCGCTCGAAGTCGGACTTCTTCGCCGACTCCTCCTGGTAGGCGCGCACCGCGTCCATGTTGGAGATCTTGTCCGCCCACCGGTCGACGTAGGGGTGCTCGGGCGAAATGACCATGTAGGTCGCGCCGAACAGGGTGTCGGGGCGGGTGGTAAAGACGGTCAGCTTGTCCCCCGCGGTGGTGTCGAAATCCACCTGCGCGCCGGTCGAGCGGCCGATCCAATTGCGCTGGGAGACCTTGACGCGGTCGATGTAATCGACCGTGTCGAGGTCGTCGAGCAGCCGCTGGGCGTACTGGGTGATGCCGAGCATCCACTGGCTCTTGACCTTGTGGACCACCTCGCTCCCGCAGCGCTCGCAGACGCCGCCCACGACCTCTTCGTTCGCCAGTACGACCTTGCAGCCGGTGCACCAGTTGACCGACATCTCCTTCTTATAGGCGAGCCCCTTCTTGAAGAGCTGGAGGAAGATCCACTGGGTCCACCGGTAGTAATCGGGATCGGTGGTGTTGATCTCCCGGTTCCAGTCGAAGCTGAGCCCCAGGCTCTTGAGCTGGGACTTGAACCGCTGAACGTTGTCGTGGGTCACCTTTTCGGGGTGGATGTGGTTCTTGATGGCGTAGTTTTCGGTCGGCAGGCCGAAGGCGTCCCAGCCCATCGGGTAGAGAACGTTGTAGCCCTCCAGGCGGCGCTTGCGCGCGACGATGTCCAGCGCGGTGTAGGAGCGCGGATGGCCGACGTGCAGTCCCTGCCCCGACGGGTAGGGGAACTCGACCAGCGCGTAATACTTCGGCTTGGAGTAGTCGTCGGTCGCCGCGAAGACGTTGCGCGCCTCCCAGCTCTTCTGCCATTTTTTCTCAATTGCTGCAAAATCGTACTTCAATGCTGTACACTCCCTGTTTGCCGTGTCCCGCGCGGCAAATGATGTTGGCTTCCTTTATTTTATTCCGCAAGCCCCAGGTCGACGCGCGGGGCGTCCGCCCACAGCCGCTCGAGCGAATAGAACTCGCGGGTTTTGTCATAGAAGATATGGACGATCACGTCGTAGTAATCGAGCACGACCCACATGGCCGACTGGTAGCCCTCGATGCGGCGCGGCTCGAAGCCCTGCTTGGAGAGCCCCTCCTCGACCGCGTCCGAAAGCGCCTTGACCTGCGCGTTGGACCCGCCAGACGCGATGACAAAATAATCCCCGATCGTGGTCAGATCCCGGATCTCGATCGCGGTGATGTCCGTGCCCTTTTTTTCCGACAGGAGCCTCGCGGCCTCCTTTGCCATTTCAATCGATGTCATTGCTTCACCTCCGGTAAAAAATCAGTACGCCATATAGACATTATATGCCTGGAACGTATCAAAGCTGATTCCGAGCGACCGCTCCACGAGGTCGTTGACCGCGTAGCGCATCGCTTCCTTCATCGCGGGCTTGAGGGCGGTTTCCGCGAGTTTCCGCATCGGCAGGATGTCGGGATAGACGCGGTCGACACTCGTCAAATCCGCCAGATAGACCACCTCGTCCAGCTCGGTCATATGCCCGCACGCCGTCGTGTGAAAACGGATGGCGTGCAGGATCCCGGGGTCGGTGATGCCGAGCTTCTCCGAAATGAAGCCGCACGCCGCCATGCCGTGCCACGTCTTGGGCTGGCTCTCCTGCACGCTGTCAAGAATGATACCACACTTTGTGAGCCATTGCAACTGCTCCTCCCTGGGCATCTCCTTGCAGATATCGTGCATCCAGCCGGCCACCATCGCCTTCTGCTCGTCGCAGCCGTAGAGCCGCGCGAGCTTCTGCGCCTGCTGCACCACGCACTGGGTGTGGTAGTACCGCTTGGCCGAGAGGGTCTTTTTCGCAAGTTTGTCCAGCTTCTTCAGATCATATTCCATCAGGAACGCCCCGCTTTCCTATAATGTCTGATAGAGCCCATGGCTGTCGATGTATGCGGCGACCTCTGGCGGGACCAGCCCGCCGAGCGGTTTTTTCTCCCGCGCGCGCGCGCGCACGAGCGTCGAGGAGATCGGAAGGGGGTTAAGCTCGACCAGCTCGCAGCGCGCCCCCTGCGCCTCGAGCGAGCGTTTGCAGTCGGCGAGCCGGCCGCGCAGCGCGGTGTCCCGCGCCCCGGCGCAGATAACCGCCAGCTCGCAGATGCGCCTCCACTCCCGCCACCCGGTCAGCGTCAGGAACATGTCGCTGCCCATGATGAGGTAGAAGCCGTCGTCCGGGTATTCCTTTGCAAGCTGCTCGAGGGTGTCCACCGTGTAGCTTTTCTGCCCGCGCCGCAGCTCGATGTCGCTCGCCTCGAAGCCGGGCAGGCCGTCGAAGGCGAGGCGGCACATCGCGAGCCGGTCCGCCCCGTCCGCGAGCTGCTCCCCCGGCTTGTGGGGAGGCAGGCAGGTGGGGATGACCAGCATCCGGTCGAGCCGGAGCGCGTCAAAATAGGTGCGCGCCAGGTGGATGTGGCCGTTGTGGACGGGATTGAAGGTCCCGCCGAAGACCCCCGTGCGCATCAGCCGAGGTCGATGACCGGCTTTTCAGGGTTGCGGCGGTAGAGCACCAGCTTCATGCCGATGACCTGCACCACCTCGGAGCCGGTCGCCTCGGCGAGTTGCTGCGCGACCTCGCGCACCGGCGCGGGGCTCGTCTCGAGCACCCGCAGCTTGATGAGCTCGCGCGCCGTCAGCGCGTCGTCCACCTGTTTGACGAGCGCTTCCGCCACGCCGCCCTTGCCCACCTGGAGGATGGTCTCCCCGGTGCTCGCGATGCCGCGGAGCTTCGCCCGCTGTTTGCTTGTCAGCATATCCTTTTCTCCTCTATCTCATCCGTTTTGATGTTCGTTCAGCTTGCGCGCCAATTCCCGCAGCGCCTTGCCGCGGTGGGATACCGCGTCCTTCTCCTCTGCGGAGAGCTCCGCGAAGCTGCGGTCCCCCACGTAGAAGATGGGGTCGTACCCGAAGCCGCCGTCTCCGCGCGGCTCCCAGCCGATCTTCCCTTCGCAGGTCCCCTCCGCGTCGATGCGGGCGCCGTCCGCGCCGATGTAGCAGATGTGCGCCACGAAACGCGCCGTGCGGCGCTCCTCCGGCACCCCCTCCAGCTCTCCGAGCAGGCGGGAAATCTTTTCGGGATAGGGGGTCTCCTCCCCCGCGTACCGCGCCGAGTAGACTCCCGGCGCGCCGTCCAGCGCGTCGACGCAGAGCCCCGAGTCGTCCGCGACGGCGGCCAGCCCGGTGCGCTCATGGACCGCGTCCGCCTTGAGGAAGGCGTTTTCCGCGAAGGTCGTCCCCGTCTCCTCGACCGAGAGGCCGGGGCAGACCTCCGACTGCGCGGCGGGCTCGATGCCCAGCGGTGCGAAGATGCGGGCAAATTCCCGGAGCTTGCCCATGTTCCCCGTCGCGGCGATCACCTTCATCACGCGTCCTCCTCCGTTTCCTCCCGCCCGCCGAAGAGGGCGTCGACAAAGTCCTGCGCGTTAAAGGGCCGCAGATCGTCGATCTGCTCGCCCACGCCGATATATTTGATCGGGACCTGTAATTCCTGCTTGATGCCGATGACCACGCCGCCGCGCGCCGTGCCGTCGAGCTTGGTGAGGATGATGCCGGTGATGCCCGCGGCCTCCTTGAACTGGCGCGCCTGGTTGAGGGCGTTCTGCCCCGTCGTCGCGTCGAGCACGAGCAGCACCTCGGTGTCGCAGCCGGGAGCTTCCCGCTGGATGACGCGGGAGATTTTGCCCAGCTCGTCCATGAGGTTCTTCTTGTTGTGGAGGCGGCCCGCCGTGTCGCAGATGACCACGTCCACGCCGCGCGCCCTGCCCGCCGTGACCGCGTCGAAGACGACGGCCGCCGGGTCGGAGCCCTCCGACTGCCGGATCATGTCGACCCCCGAGCGTTCGGCCCACACGCCGAGCTGTTCGATCGCCGCCGCGCGGAAGGTGTCCGCCGCGCCGAGCAGCACCTTTTTGCCGTCCGCCTTGAGGTTGGCGGCGAGCTTGCCGATCGTGGTGGTCTTGCCCACCCCGTTCACGCCGATGACGAGGATGACCGACGGCCTGGTCGAGAGGTTCAGCTCCTCCCCGCCCGCAAGCATCCCCGCGATGATCTCCTTGAGCAGGCCCTTGACCTCCGACGCGTCGGTGACGCCCCGCCGTTTGACCTCCGCGCGCAGTTCATCGCAGATGGCCGCGGCGGTCACCGCGCCCACGTCGGACATGATGAGCGTCTCCTCGAGCTCCTCAAAGAGCTCCTCGTCGATCCTGGTGAAGGAATTGACCAGCTCGTCGACGGCGCGCGCCATCGACTCCCGCGTCTTTTTGAGCCCTTCCGCAAGTCTTCCGAAAAATCCCATTTGGTACCCCCCTACTTGATGCCCAGTTTGCTTTCGATCTCGCTGACGTGCAGCTCAAGCAGCTTGGACACGCCCTCCTCCTGCATCGTCACGCCGTAGAGCATGTCCGCTTCCTCCATCGTGCCGCGCCGGTGGGTGATCGTGATGAACTGGGTCCTGTCGCACATCGTGCGCAGATACTGCGCGTATTTGACGACGTTCACGTCGTCGAGCGCCGCCTCGATCTCGTCGAGCAGGCAGAAGGGCGACGGCCGCACCTTGAGAATCGCGAAATAGATGGCGATCGCCACAAACGCCTGCTCGCCGCCCGAGAGGGCCGCGAGGTTCTTGATGATCTTGCCGGGCGGCTGGACGTAGATTTCGATGCCCGATTCGAGCACGCTGCCCGGGTCGGTGAGGGTGAGCTCCGCCCGCCCGCCGTCGAAGAGCTCGGTGAAGATCCTGGAGAAATTTTCGGCGATCCTGCCGAAATTATCCGCGAAGATCGACTGCATGTCGCTCGTGAGCTGGGTGATCAGCTTCATGAGCTCGGCGCGGGACTTCTCCGCGTCGTCCGTCTGGGTCTTGAGGAAGCGGTACCGCTCCGACACCTCTTTGTATTCCTCGATCGCGCCGACGTTGACGTTGCCGAGCGCCCGGATCTTCCCCTTGAGCTCCCCGAGCCGCCGCTGCGCCTTCCCGGCGTCCTCCACCGGCCGCGCGATCTCGGAGGCCTGCGTACGGGTGATCTCATATTCGTCCCACAGCCGCGAGATGATGCCGTCGTACTCCGCCTGGAGCGACGCCTTCTTCTCCTCGAGCCGCGCAAGCTCCCGCCCGGCGGTCTCCCGCCGCGCCGTGATCTCCTTTTCGTCGGCGCGCAGGGCGGTGGTCTTCGCCTCGCAGGCGTTGCGCGCCTGCGTCTTCTGCTCGATCTCCGCGCCCAGCGCGGCGGCCTGCGCCGCGTAGTCCTCCCGCCTCTGCTCGGCCTGCGCGATCTTCTCCCGGATTTCCGCGTTCTCCCGCAGATAATCCGCCCGCTGCCGCTCGAGCCCGGCGACATGCTCCTTCTGGTGCAGCTTCTGGTCGCGCAGCTGGTCGGCCATCTGCCGCAGGCCGTCGATCTCCTTGGTGATCGAGATGATCTCCACGTCCTGCCGGGACAGGCGCGCGGACACCTCCGACGCCTGCGCCGCGCAGGTGTCCCGCTTGGAGGCGAGCACGCCGAGCTGCTGCGCCACCTCGTCAAGCTGGCGGTTCAAATCGTCGGTCAGCTCGGCGCTCGTGACGTTCTTTTCCTTCAGTTCCTCGAGCCGTTCGGCCAGCCGGCCGTATTCCTCCGCCGCCTGCTCGCGGGAACGGACCGCCTCGTCGCGGGCGGAAGCCAGCTGCTTCTGCTCGGCGGTATAGCGGATCTTATCCTCCTGCGCGGTGGCAAGCTCCCCATCGATCCCCGCGAGCGACGCCTGCACGGCCGTGATCTCCTCGCGCAGCGACTTGATCTGCCCGTCGAGCCCCGCCATCTCCTTTTCGCACGCCGCGGCCCTGCCCTTGAGCTCCTCGATCTCCTTCGAGCGGCTGAGGATGCCCGCGCTGCGCGCGGCCCAGCCGCCCGTCATCGAGCCGCCCGCGTTGACGACCTGCCCGTCGAGGGTGACGACGCGGAAGCGGTAGCCGCCCTTTTTCGCGACGGCGGCCGCACAGTCAAGGTCCCGAACGATCACGATGCGGCCCAAAAGCTGGTTGATCACGCCCCGGTAGCGCTCGTCGCACCGGACCAGGTCGGCGGCAACGCCGACAAAGCCGTCCGTTCCGGGCAGCCAGTTTTCGTTGAGCCGATTCCCCTTGACCGTGGAGACGGGCAGAAAGGTCGCCCGGCCCGACTTGCTCGATTTGAGCATGCCGATGGCGCGCTTGGCGACCGCCTCGTCCTTGACGACGATGTTCTGCATCGCCGCGCCGAGCGCGATCTCCACCGCGAGCGCGTAGTCGTCCTCCACCGAGATGAGCCGGGAGACGGGGCCGTAAACGTCCCCGATCGCGCCCCTGCGCGCCTGCTCCATGATGTATTTGACGCTCTGTGAAAAGCCCTCCAGGCTGTTCTCCATGTCGAAGAGCAGCTTGGCCCGCTGGGTGTGGGCGCGGGCCTTGTCCTCGAGGGCGCGCCGCTGCTCGAGCAGCGCGTCGAGCTTCTGCCGGCGGCCCTCCAGCTTCATCTGGCAGCCCCTGCGGGAATTTTGCAGCGAAAGCAGGTTCTCCTCGATCCCCTCGAGCAGCTCCCCGCAGTCGGAGAGCTCCCGCCGGATCTTCGCGATATTTTCGTCCTTGACGACCGCGCCCTCCTTGAGGGACTCGAGCCGCGCGATCGTCTCGTCGATCAGCGAGCTGCTCGACGCGGAGGAGAGCTTGACCTCGTTGATGCTCTGGGTCAGGCCGAAGCGGCGCTCCTTGAGCGCGTCGATCTTCCCGCGGCAGTCCTCCTGCACTTCTCCCAGCGTCGTCAGCTCCCGCTGAACCTCCTCATGCCTGCGGCGCAGGTCGTCAAGGCCCTGCCGGCGTTTTGCGATCTGCGCCTCAAAGGTATGTATCCTTTCGTCGAGATCGCTGTCCGACGCGTCCGACTGCTCGAGTTCCGCCCGGATGCGCTCGACCGACGCGTCGTTGTGCGCCATATCGTTGCGCAGGACGGCGATCTCCGCCCCGCTCTGCGCCGTGAGCTCCTCGATCTCCCGGACGCGCCCGCGCCGCGAGTCGATCTCGACCGCGAGCGCCTGCATCTGCGCGAAGAACGCGTTGATCTGCCCCTCGATGCCGTCGAGCTCCGCCTGGACGCCGTCGTGCTCGTCGCGGCAGAGCAGGATCTTGTCCTCCTGCTCCCGCAGCACCGCCCTGGATTTGTCGAGCGTCAGCACCCAGAGGGAGATTTCCAGCGTCTTCTTCTCCCCCGCGTATTCGAGGAACTGCGCCGCCTTTTCCGACTGCGCCCGCAGCGGTTCCACACGGCTTTCGAGCTCGTCGAGGATGTCCCGCAGGCGAAGGAGGTTTTCCTCCGCGGCCTCCAGGCGGCGCTGTGCCTCGAGCTTGCGGTAGCGGTACTTGGAGATCCCCGCCGCCTCCTCGAAGATTTCGCGGCGCTGGGTGCTCTTGGCGCTGACGATCTCGGCGATCTTGCCCTGCCCGATGATCGAGTAGCCGTCCCGCCCGAGCCCCGTGTCCATGAAGAGCTCGTAGACGTCCTTGAGGCGCACCGCCGCGCCGTTCAGCCGGTATTCGCTCTCCCCCGAACGGTAGAGCTTGCGCCCGACCGTGACCACGTCGCTGTCGCAGGCGAGCGCGCGGTCGGCGTTGTCGATCGTGAGCAGCACCTGCGCGTAGCCCTGCGGCTTGCGCGCCTGCGTGCCGCCGAAAATGACGTCCTCCATCTTGCCGCCGCGCAGCGTCTTCGTCGACTGCTCCCCCAGCACCCAGCGCACCGCGTCCGCGATGTTGCTCTTGCCCGAGCCGTTCGGCCCGACGACGGCCGTGATGCCGTCGTGGAAGCTGAGCTTTGTGCGGTCGGGGAAGGATTTGAACCCCTGTATCTCCAAGCTGCGAAGACGCAATGTCACACTTCCTTTATCTCGATCGCGAGGCCCGAGAGCCTCCCGTCCGGTTCTATCTTTACATGATACCCTAATTTCCCCAGTTTTTCAACGGCGCGCGCCCCGTGCCCCGTAATTTTTGAGAGGCTCCGGGGGCCGACCCGCAGGAGGTACTCCCCCTCCGGGCGTCCGGCGAGAAGCGCCTCGGCGCGCCGGCGCATCGCCTCCCCCTCGCAGAGCTCGCGGAACGCCGGGTGGTAGGGCCCGGCCAGCCGCTCCCGATCGAGGGAGTCCTGCGCGTGCAGGCCCATGCGGATGACGCGGACGCCCTTCCCCCCGAAAAATTCGAGCAGCCGCGCCCCGAGCGAGACGGCCTCCTCGAGCGTCTGGGGGCGGTAGGCCCCCGCGCGCCAGAGCGCCGCGAGCCCCGTCCCCTCCATCACGACCGTCGGATAGACCCGCACCGTGTCGGGAGCGCACGCGGCCAGGCGCTCCGCGGTCATGAAGTCGCGCGCCTCGTCCGAGCCGTAAAGCCCCGTCATCATCTGGAGCCCCAGCTCAAAGCCCGCCTCCCGCACGAGCCCTGCGGTGCGCTCCACGTCGGCGGCGGTGTGTCCGCGCAGGTTCTGATCGAGCACCCCGTCGTCCATACTCTGCGCGCCGAGCTCGACCGCGGTCACCCCATACCGCCGCAGCAGGCCGAGCGTTTCCCCGTCGACCGCGTCGGGCCGGGTGGAAATTCGGATGCCCCGGAACGCGCCGCCCACGAAGGGGGCGGCAGCCTCGAGCAGCTCGAGCATGTAGTCCCGGCCGATGGCGGTAAAGCTGCCGCCGAAAAAGGCGATCTCCGCGTCGGTGTCCGTGCCCGCGAGCGCGCGGGCCGATTCGGCGCAGAGCGCCGCGACCGATTTCCCCGTCGGGGCCTCCCGCGCGCCCGAGATGCTTTTCTGGTTGCAGAAGCTGCACTGCCTCGGGCAGCCGGCGTGGGGGACGAAGATCGCGAGGTTCGCGTGCCTCACGGGCACTCGCCCATCAGCCGCAGCGCCTCGCGGGCGGCCGCCTGCTCGGCGCTCTTCTTGCTGCCGCCGCGCCCGCTGCCGATCACGTTGCTGTTGAGGTGCACCTCGACCACAAAGGACTTGTTGTGGTCGGGGCCGGATTCCTCGACGAGCACGTAGGAAAGCCGCTCCTCGGGGTTCTTCTGGATGATCTCCTGGAGCATCGTCTTGTAGTCGGTGAAGGCGAACTCGTCCCGGTGTTCGAGCGTGTCCACGACGAATCCGAGTACGAATCTGCGCGCCGGTTCAATCCCCCCGTCAAGGTAGATCGCCGCGAGCAGCGCCTCAAACGCGTCGGCCAGAATCGATGGGCGGGTGCGCCCCCCCATCATCTCCTCGCCGCGTCCGAGTTTGAGGTAGTCCCCCAGCGAAAACTGCCGCGCGAACTCGCAGAGGGATTTTTCGCACACCATCGCCGCACGCAGCTTGGTGAGGTCCCCCTCCGCGAGGTGGAAGGTGTGGAAGAGATAGTCGGAAACGATGATCGAGAGCACCGCGTCCCCCAAAAACTCCTGCCGCTCGTTGCTCGAGAGGTTCTTCTTCATCTCGTTGGCGTAGGAGGAGTGGGTCAGCGCGATGTCGAGGTATTTACGGTTCTGGAAGGTGTAGCCGATCCGCTCCTCAAGCGGGGCCGTATCCTTTACATGTGCTTCCATCTCAGCCCTCCGTCCGGTTGTCCGCGGCGTTCGCCCGGAGCTGCGCGAGCGCGTCGCTGATCTCGCCGATCACGCCCCGCTCGGTGTACTCCTTCGCCTGCCGGATCGCGTTTTTGAACGCCTTTGCGTTCGAGCTGCCGTGCGCCTTGATGACCGGCTTGGAGATGCCCATCAGCGGCGCGCCGCCGTACTCGGTGTAGTCCATCTTCTTTTTGAAGGAGAGCACGCCCTTGCTCAGAAAGACCGCGCCGATCTTGGAGGCCGCGTTTTGGAAGAGGATGCCCTTGAGCTCCTTCGAAAACCAGGAGCCCAGCCCCTCGGTCAGCTTCAGCACGACGTTGCCGACGAACCCGTCCGCGACCGCCACGTCGCATTTGGTGAAGGGCAGGTCGCGCGGCTCGACGTTGCCGACAAAATTGACCGGCGCGTGCTGCATCATCCGGTAGGCGTCGATCTGTAACTCGAGGCCCTTATTCTCCTCCGTGCCGATGTTGATGATGCCGACGCGCGGGCGCTCGATCCCCAGGACATGCTCCATGTAGGCGCTGCCCATGATGCCGAACTGCACGAGCATCTCGGGGCGGCACTCGGCGTTCGCGCCCATATCGAGCAGCATGTAGCAGCCGTCCTGCGAGGGGATGACGGTTGCGAGCGCGGCGCGCTTGATCCCCTTGATCCGCTTGACAAAGAGGGACGCGCCCACGACGATCGCGCCCGTGCTGCCCGCCGAGACGAAGGCGTCCCCCTCGCCCGAGGCGAGCATCTTCATGCCGACCGCCATCGTGCAGTCGTCGTACGACTTGACCACCTCGGTCGGGTCGACCTCCACCGGGATGACCTTCTCCACGTCGGTGATCGAGATGCGGTCGAGCGGGATCCGGTTCTTTTGGCACACCTCGCGGATGGTTTTTTCGCTTCCGCAGGCGATGATGTCGACGCCGTACTCCTTCACGGCCATGGCGCAGCCCCTGAGGACCTCGAGCGGCGCGTTGTCTCCGCCGAAGGCATCCACGATGATTCTCATGATTACAAGACCTCCTGTTCTTCCCGCAGGACCTCCCGCAGGTGGCCGAGCCCCCGCTCGGCGATCATCTGGTAACGCTGCTGCTTGTCCCGCACCCGTTCGCCGAGCGGGGGCAGCAGCCCCATATTGCAGCCCATCGGCTGGAACTCGGCGACGCTTTCATCGCTGATGTAGGCGCACAGCGCCCCCGACATCGTGTCGCGCGGCAATTCCAGCGAAGGCAGGCCGCGCAGCCTGCGCGCAAGCTGCTTCCCTGCTAGGATTCCCGACATGGCCGACTCAATATACCCCTCCACGCCGGTAATCTGCCCCGCAAAGCAGATTCTTTCCTCGCTCCGCAGCCGAAAGGCGCCGTCCAGCAGGCGGGGCGAATCGAGGAAGGTGTTGCGGTGCATCACGCCGTACCGCGCGAATTCCGCGTGCTCGAGCCCCGGGATCATCGAAAAGACCCGCTTCTGCTCCCCAAATTTGAGGTTGGTCTGGAAGCCCACAAGGTTGTAGAGGCTCCCCTCCCGGTTCTCCCGCCGCAGCTGCACGACCGCCCACGGGCGGCGCCCGGTGCGCGGGTCGCGCAGGCCGACCGGCTTGAGCGGCCCGTAGCGGATGGTGTCCGGACCGCGCCGCGCCATGATCTCGATCGGCATGCAGCCCTCGTAGACCTTCTCCTCCGGGCGGTCGAAGCTGTGCAGCGGCGCGCCCTCGGCGCTTAACAGCGCGTCGTAGAACCGTTCGTACTCCTCCTTCGTAAAGGGGCAGTTGATGTAGTCGTCCTCCCCGCGGCCGTAGCGCGCCGCGAAAAAGACCCGCTCCCGGTCGAGCGAATCGAAGGTGACGATCGGCGCGGCCGCGTCGTAGAAGCTCAGCGACCCGCCGCAGCGCGCCTCGATGTCGGCCGCGAGCGCGTCGGAGGTGAGCGGCCCCGTCGCGACGATCACATTCCCCTCTTCGGGGATCTTCGCCACCTCGCCGGGGACGACCTCGATCAGCGCGTGCGCGCGCACGCGCGCCGTCACAAGCGCGGAAAACGCGTCCCGGTCCACGGCAAGCGCGCCGCCCGCCGCCACGCTCGTTTCATGAGCGCAGGCGACGACCAGCGAACCCATCATGCGCATCTCTTCCTTGAGCATCCCCGCCGCCGAGCCGATGCGCTGGGCCTTGAGCGAGTTGGAGCAGACAAGCTCCGCGAAATTTTCACTGTGGTGCGCGGGGGAAAACCTTTGCGGCTTCATTTCGTGGAGCCGCACCGGGATTCCCGCGTTTGCCAGCGCCCACGCGGCCTCGCAGCCGGCGAGCCCCGCGCCGATGACCGCGACCGGCGTCATTCCTCGTCCGCGTCCCCGGCAGAGGACTTCCCTTTCACCGGCCGCGCGTAGTCGCAGCCCTCCTTGAGGCAGTGGATGAGCGCGCCGCGCCCCGTCTTCTGGAAGAGGGCCGCGCCGCATTTGGGACAGGGCTCCGAGAGCGGTTTGTCCCACGTCATGAACTTGCATTCGGGGAAGTGCTCGCAGCCGTAGTAGCCCTTGCCGTTCTTCGACTTTTTGGCGAGCACCTTGCCGCCGCACACGGGGCAGAGCCCGCCCGTCTCCTTGACGATCTTCTTGGTGTTGCGGCACTCGGGGAAGCCCGGGCAGGCGAGGAATTTGCCGAACCGCCCGGTCTTGATGACCATCTTGCGCCCGCACAGCTCGCAGACCACGTCGGTCTCCTCGTCGGGGACCTTGACGCGGGTGCCCTCCATATTCTTTTCCGCCGTTTCAAGCGTCGTTATGAAATCCCCATAGAAGCCATCGAGCACCTGGGTATAGCTCTCCTTGCCCTCCTCGACCTCGTCGAGGCTCTTCTCCATGTTGGCGGTGAAGTCGATGTCGACAATCTTGGAGAACTGCTCCTCCATCAGCTTGGTCGTCACCTCGCCCAGCGCGGTCGGCTTGAGGGCCTTGCCCTCCCGCTCGACGTAGCCGCGCGCCAGGATCGTCGTGATCGTCGGCGCGTAGGTGCTCGGGCGGCCGATGCCGTTTTCCTCGAGCGTCTTGATGAGGGAGGCCTCGGTGTAGCGCGCGGGCGGCTGGGTGAAGTGCTGGTTGGGGGTGAGCTGCTTGAGGGCGAGGGCGCCGCCCGTCTCAAGCGGCGGGAGCGCCGCGGAATTCTCCTCGTCGGAGTCCTTGGCCTCCTCGTAAAGCACTGTAAAGCCGTCAAACTTTACCGTAAAACCGGACGCCTTGAACAGGCAGTTCGCGGCGTTGATGTCGACCGCCACGGTGTCGAGCAGGGCGTTGGCCATCTGGCTGGCGATAAACCGCTCCCAGATGAGCTTGTAGAGCTTATACTGCTCGGCGCTGAGGTCCTTCTTGACCTTTTCGGGCGTGAGGGTCGGATCGGACGGGCGGATCGCCTCGTGCGCGTCCTGCGCGTTCTTCTTGGATTTGAAGACGCGGCGGGTCCCCGGCAGGTACTCCTTGCCGTAGGTCTCGGTGATGTAGGCCTTGGCGATGTCGGCGGCCTCGTCGGAGATGCGCAGGCTGTCGGTACGCATGTAGGTGATGAGGCCGGTCGCGCCGATCCCCTCGATCTCGATGCCCTCATAGAGCTCCTGCGCGATCTTCATCGTGCGGCGGGACTGGTAGCCGAGCCGCCGGGAGGCCTCCTGCTGGAGGGTCGAGGTGATGAAGGGCGGCGCGGGGGATTTTTTGCGGACCCCCTTCTTGACGTTGCCGACGGTGTAGTCCGCCCCGTCGAGGGATTCGATGATCTTTTTCGCGCTCTCCTCGTCCGGAATGCCGGCGAGCTCGAGCTTTTTGCCGTCGATCGAATAGAGCTTGGCCGGGAAGGGCTTTTTCGCATAGCCCTTGGCGGCGAGCAGCGCGTCGATGGACCAGTATTCCTGCTGCTTGAAGGCGCGGATCTCCTCCTCACGGTCGAGGATGATCCGCACCGCGACCGACTGCACCCGCCCGGCCGACAGCCCCTTGCGCACCTTGCGCCAGAGGAAGGGGCTGATCTTGTAGCCGACGATGCGGTCGAGGATGCGGCGCGCCTGCTGCGCGTCCACGAGCTTTTCGTCGATCGTGCGCGGGTGCTCCATGCCGTAATGCACGCCGCTCTTGGTGATCTCGTTGAAGGTGACGCGGTTCTGCTCCTTCATGTCGACACCGAGCATCTGCGCCAGGTGCCAGGAGATCGCCTCCCCCTCGCGGTCCGGGTCGGTCGCGAGATAGATGGCGTCGCTCTTCTTGGCGGCCTTTTTGAGATCCTTGATGAGATCCTCCTTACCCTTGATGTCGACGTACTGCGGCGCGAAGCCGTTGTCCACGTCGACCCCCAGCTTGCTCTTGGGCAGATCGCGGACATGTCCCATCGACGCGACCACCTCAAACCCCTTCCCGAGGTATTTTTTTATCGTTTTCGCCTTTGCGGGCGACTCCACGATGACAAGATTGGACAACTTGTAACCATTCCTTTCCCGGGGAAGCTCCCCTCTATCAATAAACGCGCTTACGCGCAGTCAATTCCAGTTTCATTCCGGCGCCCCGGCCAGGTACCTGCCGCCCGGAAGCGCCCGCACCAGCCCGAAGAGCTCCAGCTCGGTCAGGGCCGCCAGCGCCTGCGCGGCGGTGAGCCCCGCGCGCCCGGCGAGCGGTTCCGCGCCCTCCGGCAGATCGCCGAGCGCGGCGTAGAGGCTCCTGGCCTCCTCCGAGACCCCCAGCTCCCCGAGCGCCGCCTCTCCGGGCCGTTCGGCCGGCGGGACGGCCTCCTGCGCCACCATGAGCGGCAAAGCCTCCCCCATGGACGGGCGCGGCACCTTGCGCGGGCCGTTCAGGGGCTGCGGATTTACATCCTGCCCGGCGGCACGGATCTTCCGCACCACCGTATGCGCGTCGATCCCGGCCGGGAACCGGCCGATATACTCCTCCAGGATGCTGTAGACGTTCAGAACGAGCTTGGCGCCGTCCTTGATGAGCCGGTTGCACCCGGTCATGCTCGGGTCGAAAATCTCCCCCGGCACCGCGAAGACGTCCCGGTTCTGATCCAGTGCGTGGCGCGCGGTGTTGAGCGCGCCGCTCTGCTCGGGGGCCTGCACCACCACGACGCCCGCGGAGATGCCCGCGAGCAGCCGGTTGCGGATGTTGAAGTTGTATCGCTGCGGGCGTTCCCCAAAGGGGAACTCGGTCATCAGCACGCCGCCCTCGTCGAGGATGCGCCGCTTGAGGCCGCGGCTTTCGCTCGGGTAGTCGATGTCGAGCCCACAGGCGAGCAGGCCGACCGAGCGCCCGTTGGCGGCAAGCGCCCCATCGTGGGCTGCGTAGTCGACGCCCACCGCGAGCCCGCTGGCCACGGTGCAGCCCGCCGAGGCGAGGTCATAGGCGAGGCGTCTCGCGCACTGCTCGCCGTAATCGGTCGAGGTCCGCGTCCCCACCAGCGTGAGGACCAGCTCCTCCCGCAGGCCGCGCAGGTCGCCCAGTACATATAATACACACGGCATACCGTCGATATTTGTCAAAGCCTCGGGATAATCGGGAGAATCCGGGGTGATCACGGCGCACCCGCACCGGCGGGAGAGGCGCAGGTTCTCCTCCGCCTTCCGAAGGTCGGCCGAGCGGATGCGCTCGATCTCCTTGGGCGCGAAGATCCCCGTGGCGCGCAGCTCCTCCTCGCTCATGCGGTAGAGCTTCTCGGGCGCGCCGATCTCCCGGATCACCCGGTCCGCCTTGATGCTGCCCGCGCCGAGCGCCTCCTGCAGCCAGATCCAATAGAGGCCGTCCGCCATGCCGCGCACCCCCGAAATCAGTCTAACGGTACATTTCCCACAAAAAGACCCCCGCCGCCATCGCGGCGTTGAGCGATTCGCTGCCCGGCTCCATCGGGATGACGAGGCTTCCGGTGCAGCGGCCGATCACGCCGTCCGCCAGCCCGCCGCCCTCGTTTCCGATCACGACCGCGCAGCCGCCCTCGCCGAGCGAGACCTCCCGGAGGGTCTTCGCGTCCCGCCGCAGGGCGGCCGCCCACACGGGCACGCCCGCTTCTTTCAGCGCGTCGATCCAGCCCCCGAGGTCGTCCGTCACCGCGGCGGGCACCCGAAAGACGCCGCCCATCGACGCACGCAGCACCTTGGGGCTGTACAGGTCGGGGCAGTCGTCCGAAAGGAGGACGCCGCCGACCCCGAATGCCGCCGCCGTGCGCAGGATGGTGCCGAGATTTCCCGGGTCCTGCAGCGAGGAAAGCAGGAGAAATTTGCCGTTACTGCTTATTTTAACAGGTTGCGTCCCGTTGTCAAGCATACGGAAAACGCCGAAAACGCCCTGCGGGCTGACCGACTGGGCGAGCTTGTCCGCCACGGCCGGGGTAATGCGGCAGAAGGTTTCCGCCGCGAGCGCAATGGGCGAAAGGGTGTCGAAAGCGCTCTCGAACGCCTCCTCGGTGGCGAAGAGCTCGACGGGAAAATACCCCGCCGCAAACGCTTCCCCGGTGAGCTTGGCCCCCTCGGTCACGAAGAGGCGCTCCTCATACCGCGCCCTGCGGGAGCCCGCGAGCCGGACATACCGCTTGACGGAAGGACTCTGGCGCGAAGTGATCTCCTTTTCTGCCACGGCGGGTACCTCCTTCCCCTACATACAAAAGATACGCCCGCGCGGATGCGCGCGGGCGTATGCGGTTCCTATTAAAGGGCGGCCTTCGCCTGTTCGACGAGCGCGGTGAACGCCGCGGCGTCGTTGATCGCAATCTCCGAGAGCATCTTGCGGTTGAGCTCCACGCCGGCCTTTTTGAGGCCGTTCATGAAGGTGCTGTAGTTGACTCCGTTCATGCGGCAGGCCGCGGAGATGCGGGTGATCCACAGCTGGCGGAAGTTGCGCTTTTTCTGCTTGCGGCCGATGAAGGCGTAGTTGCCCGACTTCATCACCTGCTGTTTGGCCATTTTAAAGAGCTTGCTCTTGGCGCCAAAGTAGCCTTTGGCAAGCTTCAGTGTCTTTTTCCTTCTCTTACGGGTCATCATTGCGCCCTTAACACGAGCCATATCTATTTACCTCCGTCTTATTCCGATTATTTGTAAGGAACGAGCAGTTTGATCGTCGCCACGTTGGTCTTGTCGGCGTAAGCGCCGCGGCGCAGGCGACGTTTGCTCTTGGCGGTCTTCCCGTGCCCGTTGAGCAGGTGGCTCTTGTAGGCGTGCGCACGTTTCACCTTTCCGTTCTTGGTAAGCTTAAAGCGCTTTTTGGCACCGGTGTGGGTCTTCAGCTTAGGCATTTTTGTTTCCTCCCTTAATATTGGTTGCGGGCTTCGGCGAAATAAACATCACCATGCTGCGGCCCTCGAGCTTCGGCTGTTTCTCGACGTTGCCGACCTCGGCCACCGCTTCGGTGAAACGCTTCATGATGCTCGTCCCCAGCTCGGGATGTGCCATCTCGCGGCCGCGGAATCGCAGGGACGCCTTCACCTTATCCCCGTCCTCAAGGAACTTGATGGCGCGGTTCACCTTGGTGTTGAAATCGTTGGTGTCGATGTTCAGCGAGAGGCGGACCTCCTTGATTTCGATCACCTTCTGATTTTTCCTTGCTTCCTTCTCCCGCTTCGCCTGCTCGAACTTATACTTGCCGTAGTCCATGATCTTGCAGACGGGCGGCGTGGCCTGAGGAGCGATCTTCACGAGGTCAAGGTTCTTTTCGATCGCCATGTTCTGGGCCGTCGCAAGCGGCACAACGCCGAGCTGTTCCCCCTCCGTGCCGACCAGACGCACTTCCTTGTCTCTGATCTCCTCATTGATGAGCAATTCCTTGCTGCTAATACGAAACACCTCCAAAGCCTTTTTTGCATTGAATTGAAAACGAGCGTGGGCAGAAACCGCCCACGCTCGTAAAATCAACCACAGTCTCCCCCGCAGGGGAAATCGCTATTGACCAGCCGCCCACCGGCGGCGAGGTGAGAACAGAAACTGCTCTACTTTGTTTACCGAATTATGATACCACGCGCATGCGCGGATGTCAACCCCTAAATGATGATTTCCCTGGACAGCGCGAAGGAATAGAGCACGCACTCCCTGACCGGCATGCCCAGCGCGCCGCCGAGCACCTTCCGGTAGAGCTCGAGCTGCACCCGGTAGCGTTCGACCAGCTCTGCGGGCGTCCTGACATGGTCGGTCTTGTAGTCGACGATCACCGCGCCGCCGTCTTCCGCGAAGACGCAGTCGGCCACGCCCTGGACCGCCGTTTTTCCGCCCGCGTCGAAGAGGTCGGTGTACGCCCCGAGCGTCTCCCTCCCCACCTCGGCCAGAAAGCGCAGCTCCCGCCACACCCTGTCCGCGCGGAAGATGCGCCCCGCCAGCGGCGAGCGGAAGAACGCCGCGAGCTTTCCCGCGTCGATGGCGTCCGCCTCCTGCCGGGAGAGGAAGCCCTCCCGCGCCATCCGTTCGAGCTCGGCGGCGACGTCCTTTGCCGCCGCGCGGTAGTCGGAAAACTGCATGAACTTGTGGAGCGCGCTGCCACGCTGCGCGGCGGTGAGCCCCCGCTCCTGCAAAAAGGCGGGCCGTCCCGCGAAGCGGTAGCTTTTGGCGAGCTCCCCCTTGGAGATCTGCGAAACCGCCATCTTGGTGGGGATCCGCGTCTCGGGCGCGAAGGGATAGCGCCAGGCGAGCCGCCGCTCCAGCGCCCCGGTGAGCGCCGGGTCGGGCGGGGGCGGCGTCTCCTCCGCCGTCTCCCCCGCCGCGGGCGGGTCGCCCCCAACGGGCAGGACGGCGGCCGAAAACGCGGCCTGCGCCGGAACGGCGCCGGCCTCGACGCCGTACTGCGCCAGCAGTCCTGCCGCGCCGGGGTGGTGGACCGCCGCCATCAGGACCCAGTCGAGATAGCTCGCCGCGCCGCGCACCTGGTAGGGCGGCAGCTTGCCGTTCCCCTCCGGCGCGCAGGCCAGCCCCGCGAGCTTCTCCCCCGGCCTGGTGAGCGTCCCGGTCAGGATGAGCCGCTGCTTGGCGCGGGTGAGCGCCACATAGAGCACCCGCAGTTCCTCCGAAAGCATCGAGCGTTCGATCGCCAGCCGCAGCGCCTGCATCGGCACGGTGGAAAACTGCGTCTGCAATTTGGGGTCGCGGCGCACGCAGGCAAAGCCCAACTCGGTGTGCAGCAGGGTCGTGCCGTTCAAATCCTGACGGTTGAACTGCTTGGCGCAGTCACAGAGGAAGACGACGGGGAATTCCAGCCCCTTCGAGCGGTGGATGCTCATGATCCGCACGACGTCCGCCTGCTCCGACAGACTCGCCGCGGGCGCGAAGTCGCCTCCCCGCTCGATCAGCCGGTCGACAAACCCGACGAACCCCGAAAGCCCCCGGTAGCCGCTCGCGTGGTAGTCGCAGGCGTACTGCACGAGCAGCAGCAGGTTCGCGCGGCGGGAAGCGCCCATCCGCATCACCTGCGCCTTGGCAAGGCAGCCGCACTCGTCGTAGACGCGGCGGATGACCGCGTCGGCGGTCGCGCCCGCCGCGAACCGCCGCAGCCGCGCGAGCGTCCCGCAGAATTCCAGGCAGTGCGCGTCCCCCTCCCCGGCGCGCCTCTGCACCGCCGTGTAGAGGGGCGCGCGCCGGTCGGCAAGGCGGATATGCGCCATCTCGTCGGCGGTGAAGTCGAAGAGGGCGGACATCATCGCCGCCGCGAGGTCGACGTCGAGCAGGGGGTTGTCGATCACCCGCAGCAGCGCGACGACCGGCGCGACCTCCTTCGAGGTGAGAAAGCCGCTCTTCGGCTCCGCCCAGACGGGCACGCCCCTCTTTTGCAGCGCCTCCAGATAGGTCTGCGCCCGTCCGGAGGGGGAGCGCAGCAGGATGCAGACGTCCGACGGGCGGATCTTCCGCAGGGCGTCCCCCTCCGCGACGAGCTCCCCGCGTTCGAGCATCCCGGCGATCTCATCGGCGACGTAGTCCGCCTCGACCTGCGCGCGGGTCCGCTCCCCCGCGTAGCCCGTGAGGTCCAGAAGGCGCAGCCCGCATCCGGCGGGCGTCCCCTCGGGGAAGCTCCCGCCGGGGATGAGCGCCTCCTCCTCGTTGTAGTCGATCTCACCGATCTCCTCGCTCATGAGCAGCGAAAACAAAAAGTTGACCCCGCCCGTCACCTCCGGCGCGCTGCGGAAGTTCTTCCCGAGCGTGATCTTCGCCGGGAACTGTTTGCCGTCGTAGGGGGCGTAGCGTTTTTTCTTCTCCATAAAGAGCTCGGGGCAGGCCTGGCGGAAGCGGTAGATGCTCTGCTTGACGTCTCCGACGAGAAAGAGGTTCCGCTCCTTTTGCGAGACGGCCCGGAAGATGATCTCCTGCGCCGCGTTGGTGTCCTGGAACTCGTCGACGAGTACCTCGTCGTAGCGCTCCGACACCGCCCGGGCGAGCGGGGTCTTGACGTACCCCTCCCCCGCGGGCCGCACGAGCAGCGCGATCGCGTACTGCTCCATATCGGAAAAATCCATCAGGTTTTTCTGCCGCTTCTGTTCGGTGAACGCCCGGTCGAACGCCTCCACCAGCTCGAAGAGGGTCTCCACCATCGGGCGCAGGTCGGCGACGTCCTCGGAGAACTCGGCCGCCGTGGCGCAGAACTGCCGGTCCCGCAGCGTCTCGACGATTCCCCGGACGCTCTTGCGCAGCGCCTGCGCCGCCCCCTTGCGGGGGTCGTCCCCCCGGACGGGGCGCAGCTTCTCAAAGACGAAGCTCCCCAGCCGCTTGCAGGTCCCGTCCCAGTCGCGCGCCGCGACCGATTCCCGCACCCGTTCGAGCTGCCGCAGGTCGGCCCGCAGCGCGCCGCCGTAGGCGTTCGAGAGCGTCTCGTCCTCCTCCACGAGGGACAGCGCGCGCCCGCAGAGCGCGCAGGCGTGCCCGAGCGCGTCGGAGGCGTAGCCTAGGATGCACTTGCCCCAGATCGAATCGGCGACCGGCACCCCCTCATTATAATAGGAGAGCTTCGCCTCCATCCAGCCGTGGTAGAAGGGATGGGAGCGCACGAAGTCGTAGAGGGAGAAGAGGGTGGTAAAGACGCGGCTGTCGTCCCGCCCGGTGCTGAGCAGCTCGACGAGGCGGGCAAACCGTCCGCCGTCCTCCCGCGCAAAGAATTCCTCCACCACGCCGCGCGCGCAGTCCCGCCGCAGGACCTCAAGCTCCTTCTCGTCCCCCGTGCGGATGTTGGAGGCGATGCCCAGCAGCTGGAAATTCTGCCGGATGAGCTCGCTGCAAAAGGCGTGGATCGTGCTGATCTGCGCCCGCCCGAGCAGCAGCTGCTGGCGGCGCAGGCGGGCGTTTTCGGGGTGTTCGGCGGCCAGCGCCGTCACCCGCGCCATGATCCGCTGCTTCATTTCGAGCGCCGCCGCGTTGGAAAAGGTCACGACGAGCAGCCGGTCGGCGTCGACCGGCTGCTCGGAGTCGAGGATGCGCCCTACCGCCCGTTCGACGAGCACCGCCGTCTTGCCCGAGCCCGCCGCCGCCGAGACGAGCACCGTCCCGCCGCGCGCCTCGATCGCGTCCCGCTGCCGGGGGGTCCACTGACGCTCAGCCATCCGCCTCATCCCCTTCCATCGCCTTGAGCGCGGCCGCGCGGTCCAGCTCCGCGAGCTTTCTCACCGCGTCGGAATCCTCATGCCCGCAGACCGCGTGGTAGTCGCACCAGTCGCACGGCCGGTAGTCGCTCAGCCCGTCGACCGGCGCCGCGTCGATCTTCCCACCCGCGAGGCTGTCCGCCAGCTCAATGAGCAGCCGCTCGACCTGCCGCCGGATGGTCCCCATCTGTTCGAGGGTGGCGAGCTGGCTGTGCGCGTCGAAGGAGCCGTCCTTTTTCGTCCTGACGGGGATATAGAGCCCCGCGAGGCCCGGCTCCATCGCCGAGAGGACCTCCCGGTCCTCCAGCAGGATGCCGTTCATCCGCAGGCGTTTCTGCTGTTCCGCGCGCACCTCGCCCTCCGTGGCGCCCCGCTCCGCCGAAACGACGCTGTCGCGCGCGGGCATGTAGAGCACGCCCGCCGGGACCGCACCGCCCCCGGGCGCGTTCTCGCAGATCGAAAAGAGGTAGATGAGCATCTGCATGTTGAGCCCGTAACAGACGTCCGAGAGGTTGAAGCTCTTGTGTCCCGATTTGTAGTCGACGACCCGTACATAGCGGACCCCCTCCCGCTCGAGGACGTCCATCCGGTCGACGATCCCCTCGACGATCACCCGCGTGCCGTCTGGGGCGCGCAGGTCGAGGGGCTTCATCTCCGCTTCGAGATTGATCGGCAGCTCGAAGGCCGCCGGCTCAAACTCGCTCTGGGCGAATTCCATCGCCAGCCGCCGCAGCAGCCGCACAAGGGTGCCCACCAGCCGCCGGAAGAGGTACCGGAAGCGCGCGGGCATCTCGTCGAGGTTTGCGATCTTGGCGGAGAGGTCCGTCTCGATGATCTCGGTGACCTCCCGCTCCAGCCGCGTGTCGTCGAGCGCGGAAAGCCCCCGCCCGCCGTATTTTCTCACCATCTTTTCGAGCACGAGGTGGATGAGGGAGCCCGACTCGATCGGGTTGAATTCCACCCTGCGGCGGGGGCTGATCCGCAGGCCCGCCTTGCAGAAATAGGAAAACGGGCACTGGTAGTACTGCTCGGCGCGCGACGGGGAGATGCGCACCTGCGCGCCGAAGAGGGCGCGCGCCGCCGCGCGGTCGTTCAGGGAAAATCCCCTCGTCCCGGCGCACCGCGCGAGCGCCTCCATCCGCGCGGGCTCCCGCGCGGAAAACCACGCGCGCAGGGACGCCTCGGCGGGCGTCCGTTCCCGCCAGCCGCGCGCCAGCTCGTCAAAGGCGGTGTGCTCGTTGGCCACCCGCCCGAGCGGCCCCTCCAGAGAGGACTCCACCGGGCATCCGGTCAGCGCGCGCACCCGGTCAAGCGCGGACGAAGGGGCGAGCGCCGCCCCCGCCGTATCCCGCAGCGGCCAGCTGACGCACAGCCGCTCGGACGCCTGCGTGAGCGCGAAATAGACATAATACCGCTCGAAGAGCGCCGTCTGTCCCGGCGTGCGCAGCAGGTCGACCCCGCGCGCCTTGAGCAGGTCGCGCTCGGCGGCGGAAAAGATGCCCGCCGACGTCTCCCAGCGCGGGAAGACCCCCTCGTTGAAGCCGATCACAAAGGCGGCGCGCGGACTGTCCGGCCGGATGCGGTCGGCCGCGCCGACGATCACCTGGTCGATCGTCTGGGGGATGAGCCCGATGTCGGCGGCGGAAATCCCCATGCGCAGCAGATCGATCAGCCGCCCAAGCGGCAGGCGCACGTCGGCGAGCGCCCCGCCGAACACGTCGAGCAGCCCGAGCAACGCCTCCCACACCTGCGCGGACATCTCGAGGAAGCGTTTCTGCTCCCCCTCCTCCATCCCGGCGGCGGCCTCCTGAAGGTGCTCCGCCGCCTTCACCCGCTCGAGCCACCCGAACGCCGCCGCGGCAAAGCCGCGCCCGTCGCAGTCGGCAAGCTCGCGCCGCAGCGTCACGAGCGGGCCGGCCAGCTTTCGGCGGGTCTCGTTGATCCGTCCCAGCCGTTCCGCCTGCTCCTCGGTGAAGCCCTCCGACATCCCGTCGGGGTTGTTGGTGAAGTCCGCCCGCCACGCCGCGCCCGAGACCCCCCAGACGAAGCAGTAGTTCTCCAGTTCCCCCGCTTCGGCCGGGCCGATACCGGTGACGCAATTTTTGGCGAGCGCGAGCAGGTGTTCGGAATCGAACCCGCTGCGCGCCGCGTCGAGCGCGGCCAGCAGCCCCGCCGCGAACGGGTGCACCTGGATATCTGCCCGCAGATCGGCGAAGAAGGGGATCTCATAGCGCGTGAAGACCGTCTCGAGCGGCACGAGGTAGCGGTCGAGGTCCCGCCCGATCACCGCGATGTCGCGGTAGCGGCAGCCCTCCTCCCGCACGAGCGCGCAGATGCGCGAGGCGACGAACTCCAGCTCGTCGTAGAGGTCCTCGCACGCAGCGAGCTTCACCCCCTCATGCGTTTCGCACCCCTCTGGCGCGGCGTCGGAAAAGGCTACGGCGATGTGCGCGAGCGCCGGCCGCGCGAACCGCCGGGGCTCCCGCAGGACGACCGGCGCCGCGACGGGGACCCCCGCCGCCTTCGCGTCGCGCACCAGCCGGTTGGCGGTCTGCGCGGCCGCGGCGAACGCGCCCGTCTCGTCGGCGCAGGAAAGGCCGTCGCAGGGCAGCGCCGCCCACACCGCCGGGCTCCCCTCCAGGATCCGTCCGAGCAGCTTCCACTCCGCGCCCATGAACGCCATGAACCCGTCGATAAAGACGCTGTACTCCGCGAAGAACCCCCGCCCCTCGAGCTTCCGGCAGGCGCGGCGCAGGCTGTCGTCCGGGTCGCAGTAGCCGCGCTCGATCAGCGCCTGGTAGGCGTCGAAGATGAGCGCCACGTCGGAGAGCTTGTCCCGCAGGTCCTCCGACGCGTCCGCCGCCGCGGCGCGCAGTGTTTCGGGGTCCGCGCCCGCGGTCTTGAGCTCGCCGACCGCCTCGCACATCGTGGCGGCGAACGCCGCGCCCGAGACGTTTTTGCGGTAGGCGCGCAGCTCCCCGCCGATCTCGCCGAGCGCGACGCTCATGAGCAGCACCTTGGCCGTCTCGTCGAGGTGCACCCCCGCCAGCCCTCCGTACTCCCGGAAAATCCGGTCGCAGAGGCGTGTAAAGCTCAGCACCTCCACAGACAGCGCGTCCTTCGCGCCGAGCCTCCGGTAGAGGGCCTTCTCGCTCTCGAACGAATACTGCTCGGGCACCAGCAGGACCGCCTTTCCGCCGCCGCGCACGCACTCCGCGATCTTCTCGTGCAGCAGCGCCGTCTTGCCGGTGCCGGCCGCGCCCAGGATCAGATGCAGCATCCGCTCCACCTCCATTCATGCTTCCTATTCTACCACAATCCCCGCCCGGCGGACAAGCGTGCGGGGATTTTTCCCGCCCGCGCCTTTTCCCCGGAAATGCCGCGCCCGGCGGGCATGGAAACGGCCCGGAAGGAAATTCCTTCCGGGCCGCGAGTCCGGGCCGCCTCTCAGAGGCTCATGCCCAGCTTGATGGCGCGCATGTTCGGCTCGAGCAGGTGCTGCTTTTTGGGCGGCACGCACTTGGCCACGGCCGCCTCGACCGTCTCCAGCGACGCGAATTTCGCCTCCTGCAGGACCTTGCCGAGCAGAATGTTGTTGGAGAGCCCCTTGAGGCCCTCGGAATCCGCCTTTTCGGTGGCGGGGACGTAGAAGCAGCTGATGTCGGTGCGGTCGCTCTTCTTGGCGATGAGCGAGCTGTCCACCACGGCGATGCCGCCCGGGGCGACCTTGTCGATGAACTTGTCGTAGGAGGGCAGGTTCATCGCGACGAGCACGTCGGGGTTGAGCACCAGCGGGGAACCGATCGGCTCGTCGGAGATGCACACCGAGCAGTTGGCGGTGCCGCCGCGCATCTCGGGCCCATAGGAGGGCAGCCAGGAGACGTATTGATCCTCGATGAGCCCGGAATAGGCCATGATCTTTCCGGCGAACAGGACGCCCTGGCCGCCGAAGCCTGCGAGCAGGATACTCAGCATTACGGACGCACCCCCTTCTCCGTCTTATCGGTGTAGACGCCCAGCGGGTAGTAGGGCATCATGTTGTCACGCAGCCACTGGAGCGCCTCCGAGGGGGTAAGGCCCCAGTTGGTCGGGCAGGCGGAGAGCACCTCGACGATCGAGAAGCCCTTCTTTTCCACCTGGCATTTGAACGCCTTCTTGATCGCGGCGCCCGCCTTGCGGATGTTGGGGACGCTGTCCACCGAGACGCGCTCGGCGTAGGCCACGCCGTCGAGGGTGGAGAGCATCTCGCACACATGGATCGGAAAGCCGGAGTAGGACACGTCGCGGCCGTAGGGGGTCGTCTGGGTGACCTGCCCGGGCAGGGTGGTCGGGGCCATCTGGCCGCCGGTCATGCCGTAGATCGCGTTGTTGACGAAGATGATCGTGATGTTTTCGCCGCGGGTCGCGGAGTGGACCGTCTCGGCGGTGCCGATGGCGGCGAGGTCGCCGTCGCCCTGGTAGGTGAAGACGACGCTGTCGGGCAGCGAACGCTTGACGCCCGTCGCGATCGCGGGGGCGCGGCCGTGCGCGGCCTCAATCATGTCGCAGCCGAAATAGTTGTACGCCATGACCGAGCAGCCGACCGGCGCGATGCCGATCGTGCGGCCTTCGATATCGAGCTCGTCGAGCGCCTGCGCGACCAGCTTATGGATGATGCCGTGGGTGCAGCCGGGGCAATAGTGGGTGCTGACATCCAGCAGCGCGTGGGGTCTTTGATAGACGACGGCCATTACCGGTCACCTCCTGCCATTTTTTCGATTTCGGAGAGCACCTCGGCGGGGGTCGGGATGACGCCGCCGGTGCGTCCGAAGAAGGACACGGGCGCCCTGCCGTTTACGGCGATGCGCACGTCGTCCACCATCTGGCCCATGCTCATCTCGACGCTCAAAAACGCCTTTGCGCCGCGCTCGGCCGCCTTTTCGATCGGCGCGTACGGATACGGCCAGAGGGTCAGCGGGCGGATGAGACCGACCTTGATCCCCTTTTCCCGCGCGGAGTTGACCGAGCTGCGGACGATGCGGGAGGTCGCGCCGTAGGCGACGACGACGTATTCCGCGTCCTCCATGAGGTACTCCTCGCAGCGGGTGTGCTTCGCCTTGACCTCCTCATAGCGCTGGAAGCGCTCGAGGATTTTGGCTTCCAGCTCCTCCGGCTGGAGGTAGAGGGAGTTGACGATGTGGTGGGCGCGCTTGTGCTGGTGGCCGCTGGTCGACCAGCCGCTCTTGTCGTAGGTCTTGACCTGCTTTTCGGGGAAGGAGATCGGCTCCATCATCTGGCCGAGCATCCCGTCCGCGAGAATCATCGCGGGCATACGGTAGCAGTCGGCGAGGTCGAACGCGTCAAACACCATGTCGACCATCTCCTGGATGGAGGAGGGGGCGAAGACTAGCACGTGCAGGTCTCCGTGGCCGGGGGCGCGGGTGGCCTGCCAGTAGTCGGCCTGGGAGGGCTGGATGCCGCCGAGCCCCGGGCTTCCGCGCTGGACGTTGACGATCAGGCAGGGCAGGTCGGAGCCCGCCAGGTAGGAGATCCCCTCCGATTTGAGGGAGATGCCCGGGGAGGAGGAGGAGGTCATGGCGCGCACGCCCGCGGAGGCCGCGCCGTAGACCATGTTGATCGCGGCGATCTCCGACTCCGCCTGCATATATGTACCGCCGATCTTGGGCATCTTTTTGGCCATATACGCCGCGACTTCCGTCTGCGGGGTGATGGGGTAGCCGAAGAAATGGTGGCAGCCCGCCTGGATCGCCGCTTCCGCGAGCGCCTCATTCCCCTTCATTAACATTTTTTGCGTGGATGACATAACTTCACTGCCTTTCGTGGATCAATTCTGTTTGAGGCCGCTATTTCTCAACGGTAATTGCACAGTCGGGGCACATCGTCGCGCACATCGCGCAGCCGATGCAGCTCTCCATATCCGTCACGGTAGCGGGATGGTACCCTTTTCCGTTCAGTACCGATTTATCCAGAAAAACGATCTTCTTCGGGCAGACTTCCACACACAGGCCGCAGCCTTTACAGATGTCACGGTTCACCGTCATCTTTGCCATTGAAAACACCTCCTTAACTCTATACCGCCGTGGGGCCTCTAGACTTCCCACGGTTTTTTTACATAAATATCCACCGGATAGATCTCCCGGCCGGGCAGCTTCTCCCCCACCCCGGCGGCGAGCTTTTTCCACGCCGTCGTGCAGAGCACGGGGATGCCGTACCGACGCGCCGTCTCCTCAGCGTATCCCGCCGACGAAACGATGTCGTCCGCCGTCGTGATGTCCGCGAGGTTGGAGTTGTTGACCACCGCCGTCACCTCCAGCCGGGCCTTCCGCTCGATCTCCCCGAGGATCTCGGCGGCCTCCTCGCTCGTCCGGGTGAGATAGCGGTAGGCGTTCACGACGTAGAGCACGTCGCATCCGCCCGCCTCTCTGATCATGGCGCTGTAGCGGCCGAGCGCGGCCGCGCCCGCGTCGTCGCCGCCCACGTCGATCACCAGCGTCTTATCCGATTCGATGACGGCGTCCAGGCGCCCGTCAAGGGCGGGCACGTCGAGGTTGGACCGCGCGTAGACGGGCGCGATCAGCCCGATCCCCTTCTCCTCCAGCAGCGCGCCGAAATCGGCGCTGCGGAAATAGGGGTTTACAATGTCGAGGTCGACGAGGATCACGTCCCGGCCGGCGGCCTTCAGGTCCACCGCGAGGTTGACCGAAAAATTGGTCTTTCCGCTGCCGTAGTGGCCGACGACCACGACGATCCGTTTGAGATTGGTCAGCATAGGCGCTCCCTTCTGCGAAAGCGTTAAGTTTGATTATAGCATTCTGCATGATTATTCACAAGGCAACGAAAGAATTTCCAGCTTTTCCACAAATGCGCTTTAAAATACTGCATCAATAAAGTATGAAATGTACAAAAACGGTTCATGCAAAAGCAACTGGAAAAAGTATATAAAAAAACCTTCCCGCAATCCGGGAAGGTCGTGAAAATCGTCCCTAAATTGCTACTTTTTCTTCTTTGCGGACAGTACGACATAGATAATAATAAGGATTACGGATACCACAAGAAGCCCGCCCATAATCGGCAGGAGCATCCCGGAACCGTCGCCCGTATTCGGAATGAGCGCGAAAGAAGGGGTAGCGAGGCAGACCGCACAGCAAAGCGCGGCCAGCGTCGAAGCGATTCTCTTGGAAATCCGGTTGAACATATGCCAAAAGCCTCCGAAAAGGTAGTAAAGACTGCATTGCCCTGATAGATTCTAATTATACGCATATTTTCCCCGCTGTCAACAGAAATTCTGCAACTTTTGAAATCCGCCCTTGCATTGAATTGGGGAATTTTGTATAATAATGGGTAAGTTTTGCAGCTCATCACTGCGGCAATGAGCAAAAGCGCCCCATCCGACATCCAAGCACGAAAATGAGGAGGAACCGCCATGCAGCTTGACATCGGCATCCTGATCGCATTCATCATCTATTTCGCCCTGATGGTGTGGATCGGCTTCTACTTCTACCGCAAGTCCAACAACATCTCCGACTATTTCCTCGGAGGCCGGAGCCTCGGGAGCTGGGTCACCGCGCTGAGCGCGCAGGCCTCCGACATGTCCGGCTGGCTGCTGCTCGGGCTTCCCGCCGCGGCCTTCTGGTCGGGGCTCTCCGCCGCGTGGATCGCCATCGGCCTCGCGCTCGGCACCTATTTCAACTGGAAGCTCGTCGCCGTGCGCCTGCGCAAGTTCACCTACGTCGCCGACGACTCGATCACCATCCCGCAGTATCTGCAAAACCGCTTTTGCAGCAAGTCCACCGCGATCCGCAGCGTCTGCGCGGTGATCATCTTCGTCTTTTTCCTCGTCTACACCGCCTCCGCCTTCAGCACCGGCGCGAAGCTCTTCCAGTATGTCTTCCACTTCGACTACGTCGTGGCGCTGACCGTCGGCGCGGTCATCATCATCTCCTACACCTTCCTCGGCGGCTTTTTGGCCGCCTGCTGGACCGACTTCATCCAGGGGATGCTGATGTTCGCCGCGCTCATCATCGTGCCGGTCGCCGCCGCCTTCACCACCTCGGGCATCTCCCCCGAGCTGATCGCGGGCTTCGGAGGCCCCAACTACCTCAACCTCTTCGCCGACGCGTCCGGCAGGGTCGCGCTCGTCACGATCGTCTCCGGCCTCGTCTGGGGCCTCGGGTACTTCGGCATGCCGCACATCCTCGTGCGCTTCATGGCGATCAAGGACAGCTCGATGATCAAAAAGAGCCGCATCATCGCGATGGTCTGGGTGCTCATCTCCCTTTGCGCGGCCGTCTTCGTCGGCATCGTGGGCATCGCCTTCCTCGGCGGGCGGGGCGTCTACGCCGACGTGGGCGCGGCGGAGGTCATCTTCATGGACCTCGTCACCCGCCTCTTCCCCGGCTTCATCGCGGGCATCCTGCTCTCCGCCATCCTCGCCGCCGCGATGAGCACCGCCGATTCCCAGCTGCTTGTCGCCGCCTCCGCGGTCTCCAACGACTTCTACAAGGCGCTCTTCCGCAAGAACGCCTCCGACAGGGAGCTCATGTGGGTCTCCCGCACCGCCGTCATGGTGATCGCCGTCGTCGCCTACCTGCTCGCGCTCGATCCGAACAGCTCGGTCATGGGGCTCGTCTCCTATGCGTGGGCGGGCTTTGGCTCCTCCTTCGGGCCGGTCATCCTGCTCTCCCTCTTCTGGAAGCGGCTGACCATGAAGGGCGCGGTCGCCGGCATGGTGGTCGGCGGGCTGACCGTCGTGCTGTGGGAAAACGTCCCCGTGCTGGCGGCCACCGGGCTCTACTCCCTCGCCCCCGGCTTCGCCCTCGCGCTCGCCGTGATCGTGGCCGTCTCCCTCCTCGACAGGGAGCCCTCCAAAGAGGTCCAGGACCTCTTCGAGCGCGCGAAGGCCGCGCGGATCTGACTTCACAAAAGCCCCGGGAACGCGGCGCGTTCCCGGGGCTTTTTCTCTGTTTTTCCGCTCAGTAGCCGAGCTGCTCGCCGACGATGATCACCTTGACGCGGCCCTTCACCTTCTGCTGGGACATCACGACATAGTCGCAGCAGATGCGGTCGTCGCTGTGGCAGTCGCGGCAGATGCCGAGCACCTTGCAGGGGGTGCGCCGGTCGAGGCGGGTCGCGTTGGCGGGCGCGGCGGTGTCCCGCATGCGCACCCGCGCCGCCTCGAGGTCGGGCACGATCTTGTTGTAGCCCACGACGACGATCACGCTTTTGGGGCCGTAGATCATCGCGGCCACGCGGTTGCCGATGCCGTCGACGTTATAGAGCTCCCCCGCCTCGGTGACGGCGTTGCTGCTGCAAAAATAGGTGTCGCAGGAGAACGCCTCCCGCTGGATCTTTTCGGGGTCCGCGCCCTTCGCCTCCCGGTCGAGGCAGCGGTAGGCCCCCGAGCGCAGCAGCTCCTTGATCCCGCTCTCCGCGAGGGTCATCGAGCCGCCCCATGAGACCGACTGTCCCTCGGGGCAGAGCTCCTTCACGAGCGCGACCGCCTCCGCGCAGGTCTTGACATAGTAGGCGTCCATCTTGTTGTTTTGCAGATTGCCGATCGTCCGGTTGATCTTCTTTTCGAGTACCGCGCTGACATTTGCGTCCATGCTACCCCTCCGTCCAGCTTGTTGGTCCACTTTTATTTTACCGCGCCCGCCGCCGCATTGCAATCGCCGGGGCCAAAGAAAAAGGGCTCGAGGTCGGCCGGGGACTCCGCCACGTAGCAGCAGCCCAGCTCCTCCGCCTGTTCCGGAAGGAGCCCGAAGCCGTAGGCCGCCCCGACAAAATCGATCCCCGCTGTGATCGCGCCGTCCGCGTCGTAGACCGAGTCCCCGATGAGCACGACGCGGGACTTGTCCGTCCAACCGAGCCGGTCGAGCGCGGTTTCGATGATGTCCTTCTTGGTGATCGCGCCCTTCTCGTCGTTACGGTTGCCGATGCAGGTGTCGATCAGGTGGTCGATCCCGAGGTATTCCAGCAGGTGCCGGGCGGTCTTTTCGGGCTTGAGGGTCGCGACGCCCGTTTTGATTCCCCGCTCCCGCAGACGGCCGAGCAGTTCGGGCAGCCCGTCGTACACCTTCGAGAGGTAGCAGCCCCCCGCCTCGTAGTCCTCCCGGAAGAGCCACACCGCCTTTTCCGCGTCCTCGTCCGACATGCCGGTGTAGGTCTTGAGGGAGTAGACGATCGGCGGGCCGATAAACTTGCGCAGGACCTCTTCGCCGGGCACCGGGCGGCCCATCCGCTCGAACATCCGGCCAAGCGACCGGAAGAGGCCGGGCGAGCTGTCCACGAGCGTCCCGTCAAAGTCCCAGAGCACCACCTGATATTTCATCCGCTTCATCCTATCTGCTGCCGCAATATTTTTGATCAGCACCAGTATACCATACGCGCCCCGCCGAAATCAATCGGGGGCGGCGCGCAAAACCGGCCCCGGCATAAGCCGGGGCCGGTTTTCGCATTCTCTTTTTCCGGGCGTTTCAGAAGCTGCGGCCGGAGCCGCCGCCGCCGAAGCCGCCTCCAC